>JBAPYY010000530.1:0-3319 GCA_049284975.1 Occallatibacter sp. | reverse complement strand
GGATGAATGCCGACGGGCAGGCAGTCGTGACTGGTACTGCACCGGTGGAAGCGGACGGATCTTTTTTCGTGAAGGTTCCGGCGGACCAACCGATCAGGTTTGCGTTGCTGGATGAAAAAGGCACGGTGCTGCGGCGCGAGCACGGATGGTTTTGGATACGGCAGGGTGAGCAGCGCATCTGCGTGGGCTGTCACACAGGACCGGAGCGAGCATCGGAGAATCGCGTGCCGGATGTGTTGCTGCGCACGACGACGCCGGTTGATTTGACTGGTACGGCGCAGGCAGAAACATCGCGGCCAAAGACATCGGGGGGCAAATAGGATGTTGATTCGCTTTCTACTTTTATTCGGCGCGGTAACGATGGCGGCGGCGCAGAATGCACCTACAGCCCCGGCTGCTTCCACGGCTCAGACAGCGCCTGCCGCGCACGCACCATCTGTCTCGCCTGCGCCAGTCATTCGCTTTGAAGACGCCAGCGATAAGGCGGGCATCAATTTTGTTCACAGCTTTGGATCGCGGCAACTGGGATCGCTGCTGGAGGGCACGGGCGCAGGCTGCATCTGGTTCGACTACAACAATTCCGGACGGGAATCGCTTTACGTGGTGAACGGACGGCCGCTGGACGACTCGATGCATCCCTATCCACTTAAGGAGAAACCGGAAACTCCGCCGCACAATCATCTCTATCGAAACGACGGCAACGGCCGCTTCACCGATGTAACTGAGCAAGCGGGACTCGATCCGAATATGTACGGAATGGCGGTGACGGCGGCGGACTATGACAACGACGGCAATATCGATCTGCTGGTGACCGGCTACGGAAAGACGATTCTTTATCACAACGACGGCAACGGACACTTTACCGATGTGACCGAGAAGGCCGGCATCAAGGTGGAAGGGTGGGCAATCAGCTCCACCTGGCTGGACTACGACAAAGACGGTTGCGTTGATTTGTTTGTGGGCCGCTATGTGAAGTTCGATCCGAAGTATCGCGCATTCTATGCTGCGGATAACTACCCGGGGCCGCTGGATTACGAGGGCGAAACCAACAAGCTGTATCACAACAACTGCGACGGAACGTTTACGGACGTGACCGATAAGTCCGGCATCGGCGCGTACGTGGGCCGCACCATGGGCGTGACGGCGGCGGATTTCGACAACGACGGATGGGATGACATTTACGTTGCCAACGACCGCACGGAGAATTTTCTGTTCCATAACAAGCACGATGGAACTTTTGAAGAGATCGGGAATGATTCGGGCACAGCCTTCGGGCAGAATGGCGAATCGAATTCTTCGATGGGGCCGGTGTTCACAGATATTGAAGGCCGCGGCATGCTTGACCTGTGGGTGACTGACGGACACTATAACCGCCTGCTGCATAACACAGGGAAGTTGAGCTTTGAAGATATCGGCGCGTCCAACGGGGTTTCGCAAACCAATGGGCAATACGTCAGTTGGGGTACGGGACTTTACGATTTCGACAACGACGGGCAACTCGACATTCTCATCTTTCACGGCGGACTGATTCACTTGATTCCGCAGGAGCACACGCTGTTTCGCGGATTGGGCGATGGGAAGTTCGCAGATGTCTCCGAGCAGGGCGGCGCGGTGCTGAGCACGCGCACAACGGCGCGCGGCGCATGTTTTGGCGATTACGAGAACGACGGCAAAGTCGACGCATTCGTAGTGAACCTCGGAGGGAGGGGAACGCTGCTGCACAATGTGTCAACGAATACCGGTCACTGGATCGAGATCAAGCTGGTGGGCACAAAGAGCAACCGCGACGGGATTGGGGCGCGGGTAGAAGTGTTTGCGGCGGGCAGACGGCAGACTGCGGAGCGCGTGGCGGGCTCGGGCTATCTCTCGCAGAACGATGAACGTCTGCACTTCGGATTGGGCGCGGCAACGATTGTAGACGAGCTGACGGTTCACTGGCCAAGCGGGACGGAACAGACGCTGGAGAAGCTCAGCGTGGATAAAGTGCTGACAGTACAGGAGCCGGGCGAAAGGAAGCATAAGTGAGCCAGCGTCTCCAAATCGCAGTGGGCACAGGGCTCATGGCTTTGTCAGTGGCGCTGCTGGCGCTTTTGTTCTGGACTGCTGTTGATCATCCGGTGCGCGCTGACGACAGCGGCATGCAAGATTACGCGTCTCCGCTCGAGGTTCTGCTATCGCCTGATGGAGCGCGCATTTACGTGCTCTGCCAGCAGAGCGAACAGGTGCGTGTGCTGGATGCGGCGAGTTATGCGGTCGTTAAGAATATTGCGGTGGGCCGCGTGCCGCGAGGGATTTCGTTATCGCCTGACGGAGCGCGGCTGTTTGTAACTAACTCTTGGGATGACACGTTGTCGGTAATTGACACGCGGACGCTGGCAGTGACGGAAACATGGCCAGTGGGCGCGGAGCCGTCAAGCGTGATTGAAGACCGCGCAGGCAAACATTTGTTTGTGGCCAATCGCATCAGCAACGACGTTGCAGTGCTGAACGCTCAGACTGGCGATGAAGAGAAGCGGTTGGTGGCCGGACGCGGCGCGAGTTATATGGCGCAGTCTCCTGACGGCAGCCGCATTTATGTGACTCATGTTTATCCGAACCCTCCACAAGTGCGAAGCAAGCGCGACAACCGCACTGCGCCTGAGTCGGAGATTACCGTGATCGATACGGCGCGCGCGGTAGTGGTTGATCGTATGCCGTTGCACGGGATCGCCGGCGTGTTTCACGTGGCGCTCTCTGCTGATGGCCGGCTGGGCGTCGCTGCGGAATATCATCCGAAGAATATGATTCCGCTGGCGCACCTGGAACACGGCGGAGCTTTCGCGTACACGCTTACGTTATTTGGCACTGATGTTGGCAAGCCGGTCGAGGTGCCTCTGGATGAATTGGAGCGCTATGCGTCACGACCGTTTGGTTTGGTGATTTCGCCCGATAAGTCACGTATCTATGTGACCATCGGCGGCTCAGAGATGGTGACCGTGATTGACGTGGCGCGTTTGCTGCGTTTCATTCACGCGCGGCCACTGCCGCAATCGAAATCATTCGCGCAAGATCTCGCGGCAAGCGCGAACTATGTGGTGGCGCGCATTTCCGTAGGTCACGATCCGTGCGGTCTGACGCTGAGCCGCGACGGACGCAAGCTGTATGTGGCTAACCGGCTTGAAGATACGCTGAGCGTTATTGACACGCGAAGCAATCGCGTGGCCGCGACCATCAAATTGGACGGGCCGACGGAAATTTCGCCGCTGCGCCATGGCGAACAGACTTTTTACACATCGCGTTATTCGTTTCAGGGGCAGATTGGCTGCGCGAGTTGCCACAT
>JBAPYY010000529.1:0-1975 GCA_049284975.1 Occallatibacter sp. | reverse complement strand
TTCGGGAACCATCGAGGCTGCGTGATTCTGCAGAAGCTGCGTCATACGGGCAGCCATGCCTGTATACATAGCGGCGGCGCGGTAGGCATTGACGCGCACTCCCTCGCCAGCCTGAGTGAACGCATACTGTGCCAGAGCCGTCAGCACGCATACGCGAATCTGCATCGCGTCGCTGTGCAGCGTCTCGACGAGCAGCCGATCAACGCCCTCGCAGTTTTTTGCTGCGAAATCAGCCATCTCCAGCATGACGCGAGCATTCTGGTACATCACCCAGAGGCCGCGGGGCCCGTCCATGCGCTGCCAGACGTCTTCAGGCGTGGCGCTCAGACCTTCTTTCCAGAGGAACTGATCGCTCAACTCCCGCGCGCTCCATTCCGAGCGCAGGCGAGCCATCAAAGTCTCCCACGAAAGAGCGTTGCGGTGCTGTACACTCTTGCGCCAGCGCAATAGATAGATTGCGATGGCCACCACTGCCGCGATTTGTAGTTCAACGAGGATCATAAAAGTGATCTCCCGAGGGGAGTCTGGGTAACCAACTTCCGGTAACCACGCCGGAGCACTTTTGAGTACATAAACGTTGTACCAGAACTATCGGCAATTGCAAGGGCGAAAATTAGTGAACCTATACGGCTTTCGCGTTACATCGTCATTGTGGAAATCAAGCAGGTTCCGAGCCGTACCCGGAAAGCGATTTCTCACGGCGATTTGACCCGTGGAATTCCTTTTATTATGTGCAATATACAGGTTCTCTCAGAGAGTCCCTGACAAGTCAGCAATGAGATCGGATCGTAAGGCCAAGCTTCAGAATCGCGGGGACGTTAGATACTTAGGTAACATAACGACCGCTATCTCGCTGCGCCGGAGGCCAGCCTAGGCCCTTCACTGGTTACTAAGGTACTATGGACCAAGCCCGAAAAGCCGACGGATCGGCGTTTTGAGGTCGCGACTGGCGACCCGCTTTCCGGCCCCTACAATCAAATGAGAGAGAAACGATCTCTATTTTGAGGAGCAGACTTCACTTGATCCAACGCACATTCAGCATCGTCAAGCCCGACGCGGTCCGCGCCAACGCGACCGGGGCCATCCTGGCAGAGATCGATAAGGCCGGGTTTCGCATCATCGCCATCAAAAAGGAAGCTATCACCAAGCGCCAGGCCGAAGGCTTCTACGCCGTGCATCGCGGCAAGCCATTCTTCAACGATTTAACAGATTTCATGGCCTCGGGACCGTTGGTGCTGATGGTCCTGGAAAAGGAAAACGCGATCGCCGATCTGCGCAGGCTGATGGGCGCGACCAATCCCGCAAATGCTGAGGACGGAACCATCCGCAAGAAATTTGCTGCCTCGATCCAAGAGAACGCCATCCACGGGTCCGATGGTGAGGATACGGCGGCCTTCGAAATCGGCTATTGGTTCGCAGGATATGAACTGATCTAGCCAAGCAAGGGTTTCGGTACAGCCGGCGGTAGGAAAAAGACGGAGGAGCAATGGCAGAAGCGGAACAGGAACTGACGGGGTTGTTTCTCGATTTCTCGCGCAAAAGGCTCTTTGGCGAATTATGGCCGCGCATGAAGACCTGCGTCGAAGCGCTGACCGCGGAGCAAATCTGGTGGCGGCCCAACGAGGCGTCAAACTCCATAGGCAATCTGCTGCTGCACTTAAACGGCAACGTGCGTCAATGGCTGGTGGCGTCGTTTAATCGCGATGAAGACAAGCGCGATCGGCCGGCTGAATTCGCAGCCAAAGAGGGCGCAATGGCCGCCGAGCTTTTGGATCGTCTGGGTGCAACGCTCGATGAAGCCGCCAAAGTGCTCGACCGGCTCACCACGGCCGAGTTGCTCGCGCCTTATGAGATTCAGGGCCTTCATGTTCACGGCCTCGACGCCGTCTACCGGGTGGCGGAGCACTTCGGCCTGCACTACGGGCAGGTGGCTTACATTATCAAGCTGCTGTCGGGGAAAGACCTCGGCTTCTAT
>JBAPYY010000528.1:0-5361 GCA_049284975.1 Occallatibacter sp. | reverse complement strand
GTATAGGATGCGCTGATAAGTCGCGCCCTTGCGCTTGGCGGTGAGATCGAGGACATAACACTCGACCGTGCCGACTTTCTCAGTACGCAGGAAGACGGGCGAGTAGTCTGCGGCATAGTTGGTGCGGGCCACGTCGCCGTTGGAGGCGTCACCGGTGAGGCGTTCAAGCGGCGTGATACGTACCGGTCGGCTGGTGTCGGGTAGATAGACCCACATATCGTCGGTGAGCATGAGCAAGTGCTCACCTTTCTCGCGTGGACTCATGAAATTCACGTAGGTCTTATCTGTGCCCTTCTGCGAGACCTCGTAAAGATGTTCCTCATCCGGCCTGCCTGATTCATAGTCGGTGATCTTGACTCGAACCACATACGACGGCCAGCCGTTGCGGAATGTATCGGAGCGCTTGAGCAGGGCTTCCGCATCGGGGGTTGTCGGCGCCGCGTGGCTGACAAGCACACATGTGAGGAGGAAACCGATCAGGAAAAACAGCAGAAAGGCTCGCAGTATGCAGTTGATTCTAGACATGGGCCAATGCCTCCGCAATTTGCAGTCGCGATGCGCGGACTGCGGGCAAGATGGATGCGAATGCCAGCGAGATGATAACCAGAAGCGAAGAGCCGATCATCAAGCCAGGCACGTGCTTTACAAGAAATGGAATGTTGACGGTGTAGCCGGGCGGCGGCGGCATGTGCAAGCCGGAATGGTTGATAAGTACGCCCAACAGATTGCCAGCTGCTACTCCGACGACCGCGCCGATAATTCCAATAAGCACGGCCTCTGCCATGAAGAGGGCCACGATCCAGGCGCGGGGCGTTCCCATGGCAAGCATGGCGCCGATCTCGCGGGTGCGCTCGAACATGGTCATCAGCAGCGTGTTGACGCTTGACATGAGGACCATGAAGAAAACGATCAGCCCCATGAAGAGAAAAATGCCATTGAACAGTGTGCGCACCTGCTTGTAATAGGTGGCAAGGTCGATCCACTTCTTAAGTGTCATCTGCTGCGACAACCCGTGGAGTCGCGGGATAAGCGCGTCATAAACTGCATCGGTGTTTGCCGTCGAGTCCAGTCCGACAACGAGGTTGGTAATGCGATCACTCTGCAGCAGCCGCTGTGCGGAGTTGAGCGTGATGCGCAGATAGCGCGCATCCATCTCGGCGACTCCTGTTGTCACGATGCCGGCAATCTGGACATCGACGCCGTTCAACGCGCCGTCCGAAGTGACAGAGAGCAGAGTAAGGCCGTCGCCGACGCCAACATTCATTGACTTGGCGAGACCGGCGCCGATGATGGCTTCCACCTCGCCTCCTGGACGGCTGTCGAGATCGCGGCCCGAAGAAACATTCGAAGTGAACCCCAGGCTTCTCTCAGCGTCAGGATCGACGGCGCTGCCCATGAAGATAGAAGATTTCTGCCCGTTGGAGACCATGCCATAAAACTCGATGCGCGGAGCGACGCCACGAACATGAGGAACGGTTTTGACTGTGGCCGCTACTTGTCGCCAGTTATCGATGCCGGTATCGAGTACATGCACCTCGTCGCTCCTGAAGTGCTCCGTCGTGAAAATCTGGATGTGGCCAATGCCGTTTCTGATGGTGTCTTCGCGCAGACCGTCGATCATGTGAGCGAAGTATCCACCCGCCAGAAGAAGACCGGCGACGCCGCCACTCACCATAAATAGGGTCATCATGGTGCGGCGGCGGTTGCGAAAAACGTTACGGAACGCGAGAAGCAGAAACTTACCCATGGCTTGCCCCTTGTAGTTGCGTATCTTCAGCGACCCGGCCGTCACACAGACGAACAATGCGCGGCGTATGTTCCAGCAGCCGTTGGTCGTGGGTAGAAAAAATGAAGGTAAGGCCGAGGCTGCGATTCAGATCGCGCATCAGGTCGATCAATTGCGTGGCGTTGTGTGTGTCGAGGTTTGCTGTGGGCTCATCGGCGAGCACAAGCGCAGGGCGATGAACGATAGCTCGCGCCACCGCGACTCGCTGGCGCTCGCCGCCCGAAAGCAGATCTGGCCGCTGCCCGGCGCGGGACAACAAGCCGACGCTTTCAAGCGCTGCTGCGGCCCGCTTGCCACGTTCACGGGCGCCGACGCCCTGCACCAGCAACGGATATTCAACGTTCTCGCTGGCCGTGAAGACGGGAATCAGGTTGAAGGTCTGGAAAACGAATCCAATTCTTTCCCGGCGCAACGCGGTGAGCCGAGCTGGTTTCAGCGCAGATGTATCCTGGCCGTCCAACACGATGCGCCCGGAGGTCGGCTTGTCGAGGCAGCCCATCAAATTCAACATCGTGGACTTGCCGCTTCCGCTTGGGCCGGAGATTGCCAGAAACTCTCCAGCCGAGACGTGCAGACTCGCATTGTCGAGAGCGCTCACATAGCTGTGATCCATAGGAAACTTCCGGCTCACCGCTTCCACATTTACCAGGTATTCCATCCCATGCCCTTTCCGGAACATTGTTGCCGCATTTAGACAGCAGCAATGAACTGACCGGGGAAAATGCATCGGTGGATAGGAAGCTCAGAAAGTGGATGGGAGGTTGGAACTAGAGGATGAACGGTTTTCGTTGCGTGTTTTGCTGCGATACCACCACAGAGTTTCGGGAGCGCAGGATACTTCACTTGTTCGACGCATAATTCCTGGTATGCGTGACGGAGCAAACTTCAATTCTCCGAGGCTGGCCGTAGCTTTCTCCTGGAGTTGGCCTTCTCGCTTTATGATCTGGTCGAATTGGCAAAATCGCGCGTAAGTGCCCAGTATCGATATAATCTGTTGCCTTGGCCGCATCAGCTCGCATGCGCGAGCTCCTCCGATATCGTGAAGTTCTTCCCTTGTTAGAGGAGATTCACGAGCCTCGCCTATGAATCAAAGACTCGGAGCCGGGACGCCCGGGCCTCAGTCACAGCGAATAACTCAGGCCAGAGTGCGAAGGTGCTGGGATACAGGTTCAGCAACGGTGGCCAGGTACCGATCGACTGCCGCGGCTGCCTTGCGGCCTTCGCTGATGGCCCAGACCACAAGCGATTGACCGCGGCGCATATCCCCGGCGGCAAAAATATTCTCGATTGATGTCCGGTAATCGGCGTCAGTGGCTACATTGCCGCGGCTGTCCAGAGCCACTCCCAATTGTTCAATCATTCCCGAACGGACAGGCCCCAGGAAGCCCATGGCCAACAACACTAGATCGACGTCGAGCGTGAACTCGGAGCCGGGGATCGGCTCGAACTTCGGCGGAGGGCCGACGCGCACCGCGTGTAACTGCTTGACGCGGCCCTCGGCGTCGCCTGTGAACTCGACGCTGTTGATGCTCCAGTCGCGGATGCCGCCCTCTTCGTGCGCGGCTTCCGTGCGCAATTGCAAAGGCCACATCGGCCAGGGCGTAGAGGCGGCGCGCTGGCCGGGGGGCTTGGGCATGATTTCGAATTGGTGAACGCTCAAAGGGTGTTGGCGCAGGCTGGTGCCCAGGCAGTCGGCGCCTGTGTCGCCGCCGCCAATGATAACTACGCGCTTGCCATCTGCGACAATGTCTTGTGCGGAATCAAGATGGTCGCCCTCGCAGCGGCGGTTCTGCTGAGGCAGATACTCCATGGCGAAATGAATGCCTCTGAGTTCGCGACCAGGGATCTTAAGGTCACGCGGTTGCTCGGAACCACCGCACAGCAGGATGGCATCATAGCGCTCGGTGAGCTTGTCCACCGGCAAGTTGACGCCTACATGAGCGTTGGCCACAAAGGTGACGCCCTCGGCTCGCATCTGCTGTATGCGACGGTCGAGGACATGCTTTTCCAACTTGAAGTTGGGAATGCCGTAGCGGAGCAGGCCGCCGATGCGGTCGCTCTTCTCGTAGACCGTGACCGAGTGTCCCGCGCGCCGCAACTGCTGCGCTGCCGCTAATCCAGCGGGTCCGCTGCCCACTACGGCCACTTTCTTGCCTGTGTTCTGTTCAGGCGGCTCGGGATGAATCCAGCCTTCGTCCCACGCGCGATCAACGACGCTGCGCTCGATGAGTTTGATGGAGACGGCCGGCTGGTCAATGGCGAGAACGCATGCAGCCTCGCAGGGAGCAGGGCAGATGCGCCCGGTGAACTCGGGAAAATTGTTGGTCGAGTGCAGGCGGCGGATGGCTGCCTCCCAACGGCCGTTGTAAACCAGGTCGTTCCAGTCGGGAATCAGGTTGTTCACCGGACAGCCAGTGTGGCAGAAAGGAACTCCGCAATCCATGCAGCGCGCGCCCTGTTCGCGCTGCTTCTCCTCGGGGAACGGCTCGTAGACCTCAAACCAATCCTGTAGCCGTTCCTCGACCTTGCGGCGGGCAGGTTGTTCGCGTTCAATTTCCAAAAATCCCGTGACCTTACCCATGGTGCACCTCGGCTGCCGCCAGAGGCGACGAAGTAGTGGGAGAAACAATGCTCGGATCAGAGTCGGCACTGGGACTTGGAATGCCAAGCACGCGCTTGTACTCATGCGGGAAAACCTTGATGAAGCGCGGCTGCGCCTCCGCCCATCGCTCCAGAATCCATGCAGCGCGCGGTGAGCCGGTCAGGTCGCGGTGACGTTGCAGCAGGCCGCGCACCTCGGCCACGTCAGCATCGGAGACTAAAGGCTCCAGATCGACGCTGGCCTGATTGCATCGGCGCGTGGCGAAATCACCCTGGTCGTCGTAGACATAGGCTAACCCGCCGCTCATCCCGGCAGCAAAATTGCGTCCGGTGAGCCCGAGCACTACAACTGTGCCGTTGGTCATGTACTCGCAGCCGTGGTCGCCCACGCCCTCGACCACCGCAACAGCACCGGAATTACGTACGGCGAATCGCTCGCCGGCGATTCCGTTCAGGAAGACTTCTCCGCTGGTTGCGCCATAGAGTACAACGTTGCCAACCAGAATGCTCTCTTCGGGAAGGAAGCTCGAAGTCTTGGGCGGATAGACGATGATGCGCCCGCCGGAGAGCCCCTTTCCGAGGTAATCGTTGGAGTCGCCTTCCAATTCCAGAGTGACTCCGTTGGGAACGAATGCTCCGAAGCTCTGGCCGGCCGAACCGTTGAATTTAAAGTGAATGGTCTCATCCGGCAGTCCGGCCGATCCGTAGCGGCGCGCAATCTCACCGCCCAACATCCCGCCAACGGTGCGATGCGTGTTGCGGATATGGAAGCTGCCAGTTACTGGACTCTTGGAGTCGAGGGCTGGCGCGGCCTTTTCGATCAGTGCGTGATCGAGGGCGCGGTCGAGGCCGTGATCCTGAGCCTGCATCTTGCGGTGCGCCACGCGTGAAGGCAGAGTGGGCACGTAAAGGATCGAAGAGAGATCGATTCCCTTGGCTTTCCAGTGGTCGTGGGCGATGGCGGCATCGATTTT
>JBAPYY010000527.1:0-8607 GCA_049284975.1 Occallatibacter sp. | reverse complement strand
CCGAAGGTTACCGGATCGCCTTGGACGACTTTGTCTGGGAGGCTAAGTTCGATCCGCTGATTGAGCTGGCCGATTACATCAAAGTGGATTTTATTCAAACGAACGCGGCGACGCGGAAGGAGCTCTTCAAGCGGGTTTGCAACACGCCTATTGTGCTGTTGGCGGAAAAGGTGGAGACTCAGGAGGAACGCAAGCAAGCCTGCGCAGAAGGTTTCACACTCTTTCAGGGGTACTACTTTTGCCGTCCGCAGCTTGTGGAAAATCGAACAATCCCCGCGAATAAAATCTCTCATATCCAGATTCTGCGGCTTCTACAGCACGACCCTCTGGACCTGGGCCAGCTTAGCGAACTTATGAAACGGGATACGTCTCTCGTCTTCCGGTTTCTACGAATGGTCAACTCGACGACGTACTCGTTGTACAAAGAAGTTCGCTCAATTCATTCGGCGCTTCGCGTGGTTGGCGACGATGCAGTTCGCCGCATCGCGTCGTTGGCCATAGCCAGTGACCTGAACACAAAACAATCGCCGGAAATTCTTCGGATGGCCCTTCTGAGAGGTCGATTCTGCGAATTAGCCGCCGGAGCTTGTGCGTTGGAGAAAGCTGAACAATACTTACTCGGGATGTTCAGCTTGCTTCCTGCGATGCTTGGTGTCCCTATGGCAACTCTCGCCCCGGCGCTGACTTCGCAGCCGCAGATTAAGGAAGCGTTGCTGGGCGCGCTGACCCTCGAGAGCAGCTTGCTGCGCTGGGTGGAATCCCACGAGCAAGGCAATTGGGCAAAGTGCGATGCGATCGTGCAATCCTACGGCTTGAACCAGGCCGAGCTGATCAACTGCTATGCAGAGGCGGCGATTTGGGCTGACGCGTCTTTGCGGTAGCGTCCCAGCTTGTTCCAGCATCCGCCGAGTCTCTCGCAGAGAATCAACTCTGGTACCTCAAGCTCCAATTCCGAATGCGCTATATTGCAATTTTCACCGGCCAGGCTTTCCAAATGTCCGAGCAATAGTCCCGAATTGATCGGTCAGAAGAAAACTTGCCGCTCCGTGCCACGTTCAGCATACACTTGCGTGTCCATTGTCCTTGGTCCCTGTAAGCCAGGCTAACCTGATCCTGACAATCGATATACGAGTTGTAATCGCAAAGCAACATATATTCGTCGTTGTCCAGCAGCGAATTAAAGAGTGGCGCGAATAACGACTTATCACCGTGGGAAAGCTCTCCGCTTGTGAACGCGTCTAAGACCTCCTTCAATTCCGAATTCGCTTCATAATACATTCGAGGATTGTACCCTGCGGATTTGTGCTGCTGAACCTCTTGGGCTGTCAGCCCAAACAGAAAGAAATTTTCCTCGCCCACTTCATCGCGGATCTCTATGTTGGCGCCGTCCAGCGTGCCGATCGTGAGTGCTCCGTTCATCGCAAACTTCATGTTCCCCGTTCCCGAAGCTTCCTTACCCGCCAGCGATATTTGTTCAGAAAGGTCCGCGGCCGGATACACCCTCTGGCCAAGCTTTACACTGTAGTCCGGCAGAAATACGACTTTCAGTCTTCCTCTTACGAGCCGGTCGGTATTGATGACCTCGCCTATCGAATGAATCAACTTGATAATGAGCTTGGCCATGCGGTAGCCGGGCGCAGCCTTTCCTCCGAAGAGAAACGTTCTTGGAACCACCTCAAGATCAGGATCGCGCTGGATGCGTTTATAGAGTGTCAGGATATGCAGAATCTGCAAATGCTGCCGCTTGTATTCGTGCATACGCTTAACAAGTACGTCGAACATGGATTCAGGATCGGTGGAAATCTCAAGGTTCTGATGAATGTACGCGGATAACTGCATTTTGTTATGCTGCTTAATTGCTCTCCATTCGTCGCGAAGCCCTTCGTCATCTACCATCGTCTCCAGATGCCGAAGTTTGTCAAGATCACGAATCCAGCCTGCGCCCAGCCTCTTGGTAAGTAACTGGGTCAACCGCGGATTGCTCAGGACCACCCAGCGGCGGGGCGTAACCCCATTCGTCTTGTTGCTGAATTTCTCGGGCGTGAGTTTGTAAAAGTCCTGCAAAACATTGGTCTTTAGCAATTCTGTGTGCAGCTCGGCCACGCCGTTGATCGCGTGACTGCCAAGAGCAGCCAGATGTGCCATCCTCACGAATTTATCGCCATCCTCGTTGATAAGTGATAGCTTCTTTGCAAGCGTCTCGTCACCGGGGAACTTGGCGCGCACGCTGTCTAAATGGCGCCGGTTTATTTCATCGATAATCTCCAGATGACGAGGCAGTAAGGAACCGAAGAGGCCGTGGGGCCACTGCTCCAAAGCTTCTGGAAGCAGTGTGTGATTGGTGTAAGAAAGGGTGCTCTGAGTCACATGCCATGCCACAGCCCATTCGATCGAATGCTCATCCAAAAGCAGACGCATCAACTCCGCTACCGCAATCGCGGGATGCGTATCGTTCATCTGAATTGCAAACTTGCGATGCAATTCGGTCAGTGGGCGGTTCTGCGTAACCTGAATCTTCAAGATGTGCTGCAATGAGCATGAAACGAAGAAGAACTGCTGAGCCAGGCGCAACTGCTTCCCTTGTATCTCTTCATCGTTAGGGTAAAGAATTTTTGAGATGTTCTCAGAAGAGACCTTGTCGGCCACTGCACCAACGAAATCTCCCGTGTTGAATGTTCCGAAATCGAAGGACTCGACCGCCTGAGCCGACCAGAGCCGCATGGTATTTGCTGTGTTGGTGTGATATCCAAGGATCGGCGTGTCGTGCGGAATCCCGCGCACTACTCGTTGTGGAATCCAACGCACATGCCGGCGCCCGTTGGCGTCGACGGAGGCCTCCGTGCGGCCACCGAACTTCACCTCGAAGGCATCCTCTGGCCGCTCCAGCGACCAGGGGTTCCCTAGTTTCAGCCAGTGGTCTGTTGCTTCAACCTGCCATCCATCTCGAATTTTTTGATCGAATATCCCGTACTCGTATCGAATCCCGTAACCAATTGCGGGAATATCAAGAGTCGCCAGCGAATCCATAAAACAGGATGCAAGACGTCCCAGGCCGCCATTGCCCAGTCCAGGCTCTTCTTCTTGCTCGATCAGGACATTCAAGTCAATGCCCAGTTGCTGCATAGCAAGCTCAGTTTCGTTGTAAATCCCAAGGTTTACTAAATTGTTAGCAAGATGCGGTCCCGTCAGGAACTCCGCCGACAAGTAGCACACCACGCGCACATCCTGCAACTGATAGTTCTTCACCGTAGAGATCCAGCGCTCTACAAGCCGGTCCCGTACAGTATGTGCAAGAGCCATATAGAGATCGTTTACCGTTGCCCGCTCGCGGTTCCTCCCCTGCACAAAGAGAAGGTTCTCCAGGAACGATTGAGCCAGCGCATCGACGCTGAGGCCCGTCCTCTGGTTCTTTTGCGATCCGTCTTGCGATTGCATTGCTGGATTAATATCGGACACTACCTGGCTCCTTGACCGGAACGGATGTGCGTTCCCGCTCGCTGCGCACTCAACCTTAACTATATTGTTATCGGTAGTGAGATGACTTTAATTAAGATCTAATTGAATTTATCTCTTCCCGGCAGCGGAGATGCTGCAGATGCATATCCAGTTCGAGAATCAATCAGTTGCCCGGTCAGCTTCGAGGTGTGCGTAGAACAAACACGCCCACCTGTCGATGAATGAATTACGCCGGGGCGAGCGGAGCACGGTCCCAGCGGTTCTGTTTGGACGTTTCAGTGCACCCGCATTCCGAGGTGAGATATGAAAGGCCAATTCCAAGTTGACTGCGGCTCTTGCTCAACGACACAAGCAAGCCAAAAAGCAATACCAGCGATCGAGTCAAATCGGCCTCGGAATAACTGGGAATTCGTCAACGACGTTCAGGGGCTCTTGGGCGAGGATGCCGAGCCCGACCCTCTCTTCTTTGTTGAAAGCTGGACACTCGGCATGCTTACTGCGGTAGAGAACTGGCAGAAGAGGCGCCTGGGGCAGAATAACCGTGAGCGTCAAATCCGCAGGTTCCCTGAATTTGGCAGCTTTGGAGCCCAGTCCACAGTGCAGCAAAGCGAATTGCGTTCGGATTTCGCCAAATCGTCAAGCGCCAATGAGCAAACCACAGCGTACGGCACCGGCTGGTCGCTGCACTCCATTGAATCCACTCCCCTACCTTCGCATTTCCAGAGCTTGCAGGAATGGAATCCATTCGCCGCAGAGGGTACTCGTAGCAAGGGGGAAGCCCATCCCATGTCCCACCTTCGCGCTTGTGAACTCCTCGGAGTGACCCCGACCAGTACTCGCAGACAGATCAAAGCAGCCTACCGGCGAATGGTGAACCAGAATCATCCCGACCGGCTTCAGCGCAGAACTGATGGAGCTCGCCGGTTGGCAAACGATCAGATGGCTGAGATTAACGAGGCTTATCACCTGTTGTGCAGAGGTCTCCTGTAGGCATTCTACAGAGCGGGTTCGCGTGGACAAAAATCCGTCCTGCGCCGATAGGTGAATTGCGGGGGCAAGTGTGAACAACTGCGATGTGGGGCAAAAGGCAAGTGCCGGTTGGGCCATGCAGATGAAGGCCGTCTGCACAGAAGAACCAGAGCGATTGATGCATACCCTTACGAGCGCAATTCTCGGTCGAGGTGCCTGGGTGTTGTTTCGCGGTGCTGACGATGCCGGCGTAGTGAACATATTTTTCGAGTTCGAGCGGAAAGCATGCATAGATATCTACAGCCTTTTGACCTCTTCCGGGGTGGAGTTGGGGCGAAGCGGCCATGCACAGTTCGCTCAGCTTTGCCAGTGTACGCATAATCTTCATCCGAATTGCGGAACGGAGATCGCCAGTATAGATCTCGAAATACAGACTTATCCTGCTGCAAAAACAGTCGGTCCGCGAGTTTCGTATAGCGTGTAGATGAGTTGCGCCAGCGCCCTATCCATTTAACTATTTCATTATAAATAGCTTAACGCCAAATCTCAGACTAGCAATCCGGCACAGTCGTAAAGCCAGCGGCGTTCGACTCTCTCTCTACAACCATATAAACTCCTTCAAAACCCTATCTCCAAACCTCACATTTGACGCTCAAAGCCTCGCCCAACTTTCACTTTGAAACTGCAATATCTTTCTCGAACCACTTCTCGTCGCACTCGCATGTACGTCTGCAATCATCGGCGCGCACAGTTCCGTGACAGGGCCACCTCCTGCGCTGTACGCTATACAGTACGCGCTCGGCGCGACCAAGGAGCACTCCAAACATCATGCCTATCCAAGCCACCTCGAAAATTTGGCGCAACGGCAACCTTATTCCCTGGGAGCAGGCCAACATTCATGTGATGAGCCATGTGGTCCACTACGGCTCCAGCGTTTTTGAAGGGATTCGCTGCTACGGGCAGCCTCAGGGCTCGGCCATCTTCCGCCTGCCCGAACACATGCAGCGGCTGCTGGACTCGGCCAAGATTTATCGCATAGCTGTACCCTTCTCGCTCGACGAGCTCTGTGCGGCTGTCGTCGATGTGATCGAAGCCAATGGCGTAGCGCCATGCTATATACGCCCCATCGTGCTGCTCGGCTACGGAGAAATCGGCGTCAACCCCAAGGGCTCGCCCGTTGAGGTATACATCGTTAATTATCCTTGGGGAAAATACGTCACCGGCGAAAGTGCCGACGTGTGCATCTCCAGTTGGAACCGCCTGGCGCCCAACACACTTCCCGCCATGGCTAAGGCCGGGGCCAACTATATGAACTCTCAGCTCATCCGCATGGAGGCCGAAACCAACGGCTATGCCGAAGGCATCGCCCTTGACGTGAACGGACAGGTCAGCGAAGGCTCCGGTGAGAACGTTTTCGTGGTCCGCAACGGCGTCATCTACACTCCCACGCTGGGAAACTCCGCGCTCTCCGGCATCACTCGTGACAGCGTGTTGACCATCGCCCGTCACCTGGGCTTCACGGTCAGTGAGCAAGCCATTCCGCGCGAGATGCTCTACATCGCAGACGAAGTCTTCTTCACCGGCACGGCGGCAGAGGTCACTCCCATTCGCTCCATCGACCGCATCGTTATCGGCGACGGCAAGCCGGGCGAAATTACCCGCAAGATTGCCGACGAATACTTCGGAATCGCCAACGGCCTCAAGCCCGATCGCTTCGGCTGGCTTACCCCGGTCAAAGTGAACGCCAGCGAGCCCGTTACCGCATAACCGCATCATCAGCGAGAAACAGAAGGGCGGCTTCGACATGGCCGCCCTCGTTTTTTGCTCTCAGCGGAAAATCCACGGTGCGACATGCGTGCGGGGCAGGTATCATAACGGACAGTAGAGACTCCGATGGTCAAGGAAGCGTGTCGCGCGTGAAACCTGATATGAAAGTGCCGATGGCAGGCCTGGAGTTGGCCAGCCCAGTCATCGCCGCCAGCGGCACCTTTGGCTACGGCATCGAGTTTGAAGACATCGTCGCACTCGAGCGCATCGGCGGATTTGTCACCAAAGGCATTTCAATCCAGCCAATCGCTGGCCACGCCGCACCGCGCATTATCCAAACCGCCGCCGGAATGCTGAACGCAATCGGTTTGCAGAATGTCGGCGTCGAGGAGTTCATTCGCCGCAAACTCCCGGCGCTCAGACACTACCCACGCGCAAATGTCATCGTCAACGTCTTCGGTTATCAGGTCGCAGAGTACATTGCGGTCATCGAGCGGCTCAACCAGGCTGAAGGCATCGTGGCCTATGAACTGAATGTCTCCTGCCCCAACGTCCACGCTGGCGGCATGGCTTTTGGCGCAGATGCCGGTGAACTTGCCTACCTGGTTCATCGTGCCAAGGCCGTCTCCGCCCGGCCGCTGATCGTCAAGCTCTCACCCAACGTCACGTCAATCACCCAAATGGCCAAGATCGCAGCGAACGAGGGCGCAGATGCACTCAGCATCACCAACACCTTTCTGGCCATGTCCATCGACTCCGAAACCCGCCGTCCGCGCCTCTCGAATGTCACCGGCGGCCTCTCCGGACCGGCCATCAAGCCCATTGCCCTGCGCATGGTTTACGAATCCGCCCGCGCCGTCTCGATCCCCATCCTTGGCATGGGCGGTATCACAACCGTAGAAGATATTGTCGAGTTTCTCCTGGCCGGCGCCACCGCCGTCCAGGTCGGCACCGCAAGCTATGCCGACCCCCGCGCCGTCGAACGCCTCACCCAAGGCCTCGAGTCCTGGTGCCGCAGCCATGGCGTATCAAAGGTCGCCAACCTCACCGGAGCCCTCGAGATCCCACACGACTAATCAGGTTCCAAAGGTACCGGCTGTTTTGAAAAGCCGCGATTTCACTGTTTGAGTAAGGCTCCCCTGCTTTGCGTCAGGCCGCGATTTCATTGTTTGCGGAAGGCCCCGCTTCTTTGAAAGAGCAGGACTTCACAGATTGCGGAAAAAGCCGAAATTTAGTCGGCCTTGTATCAGGGTATGGCTTCAGCCGTGCCGCAAACGCGCCAAAACAATGATGGGCTTCAGCCCCTGAGGGATATTTTGGCCAATTTCAATCAAAGTCTCCTGCTTTCTAAAGCCTGCTTAGAGCAAGTGCCTCACTGCTCGGAATTGCCAGATAGCCTTAGCGCCTGACTGGCCTAGCGGTAGGTCAGGCTTTTGCTTTACCAGCAGCCTAGTCTGGCTTGTTCGCAATTGCACTTTCAGAGCCAGATTCTTCTGCGCTCTTATCGAGCTTGTCCATTAGCATCGCTCCGAGGCTCTCGAGCACTCCTTGACTGCTGCCGCCGCCTACAACCAGTATCTTGGGCACGAACGCGATATTGCCCACTGAGAGTGCCTTGACAGCGTTTACGAAAGCAGTGGGTCCTTTGCCCAAAGCTCCGACTTGTCTCTCATAAGCCTCAGCGTTTGCCAAACCCACTGCGCGAACTTCGGCTCCCTTGGCGGTGCCCGTCTGTTCGATGTACGTGGCCTCGCCCTGGGCTTCCTTCATCCTGGCCTCAGTCTTGTTTGTTTGAATATCGACGCCGACCTTTGCCTTGGCAAGGTCCACCTGCATATCCGCTGTTCCCCGAGCCTTCTCCGTCTCGATGCGCTGGTCCTGCGCCTGCCTTTGCATCTTGAATGTTTCCACTTCCTGATGCGCGACTTCTCGCTGAGTCAGAACTGTAACCAACTGTTCGGGGTAGACGACATCCTGGATATAAACTCCCCTGGTCTCGATCTCGTACTCGGCGAGTTTTTCCTGGATGTAGTTAAAGGCCTGCTCCTGGACTTTCTGGCGGGTCTGGATAAACGTAATCGCTTCCATGCCGCCAATCTTGTCACGAAAAAGATTGCCAACTGCAGCCTGAAGAACTTCGTTCACCAGGTTCTCCATGGAACCCACCATTGAAATCACGCGTGGAGCCTTTGTGTCCGGAACGTGAATCAGCACTTGCAAATCAATGCTGAACACGAAGCCCTCATTGCTCTTGGCAATGATAGGTTCAAGGCGTGCATCCAGCCCGTGAGCTCCGGTCACGTCCTTCGCCCAATCGAGCTTGAGAATTGCCGTGAGAACGAGCTTCGCGTCGTATATCCGGGGATTGATCGGGTATTTTCCGGTTCGCAGAGCTTCTTGCCAAATGCCCTGGTG
>JBAPYY010000526.1:0-2639 GCA_049284975.1 Occallatibacter sp. | reverse complement strand
CTCAAGCGCTTCTTCAGAACGGCGGTCGCCAGCTTCATTGTATCCGGCGGCACGTGAACATGAACGGTACAAAAGGAATGGAGCAGACCCCATGAGCTCGACAAGTTCCGCTGAAACCACTCCTCCGGCTCGCACTGTCGCCAGCACGCAGTCAGAGATGACAGAGATTATCCTTCCCAACGACGCCAACATTCTGGGAAATTTGCTGGGCGGGCGGCTGATGCACTTCATCGACTTGACCGCGGGCATTGCCGCCTACCGGCACTCGCGCTCCTTCGTCGTCACTGCCGCGATGGATCACATCGACTTCATCCGGCCGGTGCAAGTGGGCAGCCTGCTCACACTCAAATCAAGCGTCAACCGGGCGTTCACCAGCTCGATGGAGGTGGGCGTGAAAGTATGGGCGGAAAACGCGCTCGACGGCAGGCGTCTGCATGTAGCCAGCGCTTACCTCGTCTTTGTGGCCGTTGATCGAAACGGGCAGCGCAAGCTCGTGCCGAGATTGCTACCGGAAACGGCCGACGAGCATCGCCGCTATGCCGATGCCCTGCTGCGCCGCGAGCATCGCGAGGCCGAGAGCGCCCGCCGCAAGCAAGAGAAGGTCGCCGCTGCCAACCGTGAAGTTGCGGCAGCGCCCAAACTGTAATTGCATTGAAACGCATCCCTTAACCAAGAGTTTTGAAAAGGAGTAATCAGACACAATGGCTCATTCACCTGCCATGCCTTCGCCCGTAGCTTTACCGGGCATCTCGAAGATCATCGCTATCGGCTCCGGCAAAGGCGGCGTGGGCAAAACCACTGTTGCCGTCAATTTGGCTGTTGCGCTCTCGCGGCTCGGCCAGCGCGTGGGCCTCATCGATGCCGACATCTATGGACCCAATGTTCCGCTGATGATGGGCTCAAGCAAGCAACCAGCCGTCGGGGAGGGCAATCGAATTATCCCCAACGAAACCCACGGCGTAAAGACCATTTCCATCGGCTACATCTCCCCCGGCGACAAGCCGATGGTGATGCGCGGGCCGATGCTCCACCAGATCATCCGTCAGTTTTTGCAACAGGTGGAGTGGGGCGAACTGGATTACCTGATCGTCGATCTGCCTCCAGGCACGGGCGACGTGGTCATCTCTCTGGTGCAGACTGTTCCGCTGACCGGCGCGGTGGTCGTCTCCACGCCCAGCGATGTCAGCCTTCAGGATGCGCGCAAGGCATTGGAGATGTTTGCGCAGGTCAATGTCGAAGTACTGGGCATCGTCGAAAACATGAGCCACTTTACCTGTCCGCATTGCCACCAGGAGATCGACATTTTTTCCCGAGGCGGCGCCGAGCGCACAGCGCAGCAATTCAACGTTCCGTTTCTAGGGTCGATTGAACTGGTTCCGGCCATCCGCGAAGGTGGCGACCGCGGCCTGCCTGTAACGCTGGCCGGTCCCAAGAGCCCGCAGGCCGCCGAGTTCTACGCTGTAGTGGAGAAATTGATGGTCCGCGCAGAGGCAGCCGCGGCCGCTGCCACCGACGTGATCGAGATCAACTAACCGCCTGTGATCGAGCCATCTTTACTTAGGTTGGCTTGTTGCAAAAGAAAAGCGAGGCTTGCGCCCCGCTTTTCCTTTTGGTTGAGACGGCAGTTTACCGCCAATGTCCTTCGATCAGCACCCATTCTCCATGGCGGTGAACCCAATGGTGGGCAACCCAAACCGCGCCCGGATGGGGTGGGCGATCCCAGCGGCCCGGAACCCAAACGTAGCGGGCGCCGTCCCAGCGGTGGTAGCCGTCAATCCAAACGAATCCACGGTCCGGAGGCGGACCTCGGCGTTCGACGACGGGCGGCGGAGGCCCAATGCGAATCGAAATCTGCGCAATTGAAGCCGCAGGAAACAGTGTGAAAGCTAGCAGCAGTGCCAATGCAATCTTTTTCACGATGATTCAACTCCTCCCGAGTTCAAATTCTTACTTCGAGCTTCCGGAACGATGCCGCTTTTCCGGCCTGCTGATGATTCTAACGCTTAGATGAGGAATTAGTTGCGCCTGAGCCGCGGATTTTATTTGCAGATGCGGTAGCCCGCCGGCGCCATCGGTTCACACGGCGGTTATGATGATGAAGTGAAGCGTGTTTTGTTGTCCTGGAGTAGCGGGAAAGACAGCGCCTGGGCGCTCCACGTCTTGCGCCAGCAACCCGGCATCGAAGTGGTCGGTTTGCTCACCACGCTGAATACAGAGTTTCAGCGCGTAGCGATGCACGGCACGCGCCGTGCTGTGCTGGAAGCTCAGGCCGAAGCGGCACAATTGCCGCTATGGATTGTGCCTTTGCCGTGGCCTTGCCCGAACGAAATCTACGAGCAGTTGATGGCCGAGGCATGTGAACGCGCTATTCGTGAACAGGTTGATGCCATTGCTTTCGGTGATCTGTTTCTTCAGGATATTCGCGCCTATCGAGAGGCGCAGTTGGAGCCGGCCGGACTGGAGCCTCTGTTTCCATTGTGGGAGATTCCGACCGGCTCGCTGGCGCGCGAGATGATCGCCGCCGGCTTGCGCGCAAAGGTGGTCTGCGTGGACAAGAAGCAGTTGCTCGACTCGTTTGCAGGGCGCGAGTTTGATGACGCTCTACTGGATGATTTGCCTCCAGAGGCAGACCCCTGTGG
>JBAPYY010000525.1:0-7952 GCA_049284975.1 Occallatibacter sp. | reverse complement strand
GAGATGCACACCGGCAAGATGAGCTTTGATGAGGCGGTCGCGTTTTTCCAGAAAGAAGGCTATCAGTCGAAGGAGTCAGCTACCATCGAGGCCAAGCGCGGCACGAGCGACGCGACTTATCTTTATTACACGCTGGGCAAGTTGGAGATTATGAAACTGCGCGAAGATATGAGAAAGAAACAGGGCGCGGCATTTTCGCTGGAGAAGTTTCACGATGATTTTCTGCGGCAGGGATTTCCGCCGGTAAAGATTGTGCGGGAAGCGCTGCTCGGGGACGATTCGCCGGCGCTGTAAGAGGAATAGGTTCCCATCCTAACCGCAAAAACAAATGCGCATCGAGGGTGGGGCACCCGGCAGTTCTATTGGGATAAGGGAGATAGGATGAGCAAGCAAGTACGGAAAGCGGTTTTCCCTGCGGGCGGACTGGGCACACGTTTTTTGCCGGCAACCAAAGTGATTCCCAAAGAGATGCTGGCGCTGGTGGACAAGCCCATCATCCAGTACGGCGTGGAAGAGGCGATTGCGTCGGGGATTGAACACATCATCATCATCACCGGCCGCGGCAAGGGCACGATCGAGGACCACTTCGATAACAGCTTCGAACTGGACGCAGAACTGGCGCGGAAGGGGAAGCATGAATTGCTGGCGGTTTCGCGTGGCGTATCGGCGCTGGCGCGGATCAGCTATGTGCGGCAGAAGGAGCCGTTGGGTTTGGGCCACGCAGTTTTGTGCGCCAGGGAACTGGTAGGCGACGAGCCTTTCGCGGTTATTCTTCCCGACGATGTAATTGACGCAAAGGTTCCTTGCCTTAAGCAGATTATTAAAGTGTTCAACGAGCGGGGCGGTTCGGTGCTGGCGACGCAGACCGTGGAGGGCGAGGCGATCAGCGCCTATGGTGTTCTGGCTGGCTCACAGGATCCCGATAACTCGCGGATTTATAACTGCACCGGCATGGTAGAGAAACCGAAGTTTGCCGATGCGCCCTCGAAGCAGGCCATTATCGGACGGTATGTACTAACGCCACGCATCTTTGCTCTGCTGGCGCAGACCACCCCCGGCGCAGGCGGCGAGATTCAACTCACCGACGGTATCCGCGCGCTGCTCAAAGAAGAGAAGGTATTCGGCTATACCTTCGAGGGCAAGCGTTTCGACGCGGGCGATAAGTTAGGTATGTTACAAGCCACGGTCGACTTCGCACTCAAGCGGAGCGATCTCGGGCCAAAGTTTCGCGCGTACTTGAAGGGGCTTGCGCTATAAAGCGGAGTTAGCGGTGCTGGCGGAGTTAGCGGAGTTAGTATTCGCCGATCGGAGATTATGGAGAGTTGCTTGTTGAGCATTCGTGACAGGCGACCCACATTAAACTGCGCCATTTGAGCCCGCTGCTAGCCCCGCTAACTCCGCTAACCTTGCTAACTCCACTACCTTATCCCTTCCACTTGATATTGCATCCCACCGATGGGCGCTGATCGGCGTGCACAGATTTTCCGGCCAGAACGGCGTCGATAGCGGCGCGCATGTTTTCCCCGGTGACTGGGATGCCATTGCCTGGCCGGCTCAAGTCAAACTGGCCGCGATAAACCAGGCGCGAGTTCGCGTCGAAAAGGAAGAAGTCAGGCGTGCAGGCGGCTTTATAGGCGTGTGCCACGGTCTGCGTCTCGTCGTAGAGGTATGGAAAGCTGAAGCCCAAGGTCTGCGACTGCTGTTTGAGGTTGGCGGGGCTGTCTTCGGGATGGGTGGTCGCATCGTTGCTGCTGATGGCCACTATGCCGATGGGCTTGCCAGTGTAGTCTTTGCCCATGGCCGCCAAGCCTTTTTCAATATGCTTCACATAGGGGCAGTGAGCGCAGATAAACATGACGAGCAGAGCCTTCTGTCCGCTAAAGTCGTCGCGACGAACGGTCTTGCCGGCGACAACATCGGTAAGTGCAAAGTCAGGAGCTGCTGCGCCCAGGTCGAGCATCGTGGATTCGGTAAGTGCCATGGTTTTCCTCCGGGGGCGGATTGTGTTTGTGGATTCCCACCCATTCGCAAAGAGAGCGAATGGATGGGGCACCCAAATTGTTCATACAATCAGTTTCAATTAAAACAGCGGCGTCTGTCTTCCCGGCATGGTAAGGCCAAAGTGTTCATAAGCCAGGCGCGTGGCCACGCGGCCGCGCGGCGTGCGGTCGAGAAATCCGATCTGAATGAGAAATGGTTCATAGACCTCTTCCAGCGCGTCTTGCTCCTCGGCGAGTGTTGCAGCCAGCGTACTCAGGCCGACCGGGCCGCCGTCGTATTTCTGGATGATGGCCAGCAGCAGACGGCGGTCGATTTCGTCGAAGCCGTGCGCATCTACTTCAAGCATGGTGAGCGCGGCGTTAGCGGTGGCGCGGTCAATCTCGCCGTTGCCGCGCACCTGTGCGTAGTCGCGCACACGGCGCAGAAGGCGGTTGGCGATGCGCGGCGTGCCTCTGGAGCGGAGAGCAATTTCAGCCGCGCCGTCCTGATCGATGGGGATCTGCATCACCTCGGCGGAACGCGAAACGATCACGCGCAGCTCTTCCTCTGTGTAAAACTCCAGGCGCAGAAGAATGCCGAAGCGCGAACGTAATGGAGAAGACAACAGACCTGGCCGCGTGGTGGCGCCGATAAAGGTGAAGGGGCGGATTTCCATCACGTGAGTGCGCGCCGCAGGACCCTGCCCGATGATGATGTCTAGTTTGTAGTCTTCGAGCGCGGTGTAGAGTTTTTCCTCCAGCACCGGTTGCATGCGGTGAATCTCGTCGAGGAAGAGCACCTGGCGCTCGCGCAGGTTGGTGAGGATGGCGGTCAGGTCGCCCTGAATTTGCAGGGCTGGGCCGGAGGTCTGTTGAAAGCCGACGTCGAGCTCATTGGCGATGATGGTGGCGAGCGTGGTCTTGCCCAGGCCAGGAGGGCCGAAGAGGAGTACGTGATCGAGGGCTTCGCCGCGGGATTTGGCAGCCTCCAGTGCGATGGCGAGCTGCTCCTTGGCTTTTGACTGGCCGATGAATTCGCCGAGCCAGCGTGGGCGCAGTTTCAGTTCAAAACCCTGTTCTTCGTCAGCGCGCGCTGCGCTGACCAGCCGTTCTGGAGTGTTATCGCGAGCGATGGCCATGCTGCAAGCAGTGTAGCGGGTGTTGGCGGGGGTGGCAAAATGCGAATCGTCGCGCTACTCCGGACGTGTTCCCACCGGCGATAAGACGAAGTCGTCCGGTGTGCGCGCAGGCACGGAAAAGTGAGCATCAAGATCGGAAGCCAGGACTGCGGAAACTTCAGGGTGCGCGGGTTGAAAGTGCACGCGGATTTGCTTGTTCTTCAGCAGTTCCAGCCATTCCCACGCCCGCTCTCTATCTGGAAATAGGCGGGAAAAGTCTCCTGAAAAATGATTGACCTCGCCTCCGTCCTGAACGGTATAGGAGTATTTGAACGATGCGTTGAATCGCCGCGCGCTGCCGAAAAACTTGGTCCCCGCAGTGACGTCGATCGATTGAACCTTCCCGTCCGCAACGGGCCAGTTCTGCGCCAGGCGAGCCCGGCGGCGCTTGACCTGCCGTCGCACAACCTCAAGGAGGGCGGGAACAAGGGGCGCGAGGACATTGTGAAAGGACATCCAGGAATGAAAGGAGTTCCACTTGGCCCGCTTGAGGATATCGATGAGATCGGGAGTATTGAACAATGTGAAACCTCTGCTGGGAATTACATACCACGATACAGCAGGGACGAGAGATGGTTGCGCAAATTAGAGAAGAGCAAGCCAGACCGGGGAGTCGTGGTTGGAGTGGCCGATATTGTAGAAACCACTCACGTGCAAACTCTTGCAGAGGAGGATAGCACTTTGAAGCCGAACACCGGTCTGACGCGGGAGATGCGCGGAACCTGTGCAATACAGACCACCGATCCGTAACTAAAGTAATAGTAGGCTTTTGGTGGCCAGGCTGGTGCGCACGTTTACCGTCTTTATCCCCCTAGTATTTTAGTAATTTTGTGTATCCGGCGAGGGAATCTCGGCGTAAAATCATTGGAAAAGCAAGGAGTCCTTATGCGTGGTCGTTTTTGTCTCGGCGTGCTTTTGTTTGCCGGTATTCTACTTCCGATTACGAGTTGCAGCACCGGCCCCTCACTGACTTCCATTGTGATCAGCCCCAGTTCGGTTACGGTGACGTTGGTGCCGTCTGGCATTCCGCAGGGGTACAATCAATTCACGGCCATTGGGTACTATACCCACCCAGGCCACGCGGCCCAAACCCAGGACATTACCAATCAAGTCACTTGGACCTCTAGCGGCACCCAGGTGGCAACAATTTGCACGAGCACTTCTTCTTCTACCTGCACTCCTGGCTTGGCCACGGCTACCGGCTATAGTTCTAATGGCGTGGCTTGGACGGGGATTACCAATATCACTGCCAGCATGTCAGGGTTTGGTGGTGTTATTGTGAGTAACGAAGCAACCTTCACTGTTACAGCGCCCACGACTTAGTTTCGTTTTGTTTTTTTTGATTCTTGTTGGTTGACACGCCTCAAGCCGGCGGGAAAAGCCGCTCTTTGGAGCGGCTTTTCTGCGTCTGGAAGCTCTTCCAGTCCCTGCGATGGAGGCGGTAAAGCACGTGATGCTGCAACGCGTGTCCCACAGGCAGGCGCGGGTGGTCGAAATCGTCTGCAGAGTCATGCGTCATGCCGAGTTTCTCCATGACCCTGCGTGAGCGAATGTTCCCCGGAACCGTGAACGAAACCACGCTGTCAAGTCCGGCGGACTCAAATGCAAATCTCAACACCTCGCGCGCGCCTTCGGTCGCCAATCCGCAACCCCAATGCCGGGCTGCGATTCGCCAGCCGATTTCGACGGCAGGCATGAAAGGCGCATCGTAACCCGGGACGGAAAGGCCGATAAAACCCAGGAAGGACTGATCCATTCGAAGCTCCGCCGCGAAGAGGCCAAAGTCGTGAAGCAGAAAGCCCTTTTGAATGCGGTCCATCATTTCGTCAGAAGCTTCGGGGGTAAGCAGCGTGGGCATGAATTCCATCACGCGTGGATCTGAATTCAGTTCACGGAAAGACCGCCGGTCAGAGTCTCGCCACTGCCGCAGGATGAGCCTTTCGGTTTCAAGGCGTTCAATCATGGGGAAAGGGTATCATCGACGAACACTCTGTATGCAGTGTGAAACGGCGGTTTATGCTGAGGGGTCAGCAGAGGGCGAAAATGTGCTCGGCGATTCAGCGTTTAGACTGATAAGGTTGTCTGGAGCAAGATGGCCCACCGGTTTGGAATTCTTCGCCGCTTCCGATTCAACCTGCCGCAGCGCATTGCGGCGGTGCTGCTGGCTGTGTTTCTCGCACAGGGGTTGTGGCTCACGAGCCGCCAGACCCTCACTGATCGCGATTACCAGTACACACGCTGCGGACGCGAGATGTGGGAGCGGCCTTCGCCCCTGGCCGGCTACTTTACCACGTGCGGCAACATTCACGATGGAGTGCTGGCATACAGGCTCGCAGGGCTGCCGCTGACGGTTGATCTGCTGGCTGAGCGGGTGCTGGACCACTTTCGCAAACCCGAGGAGCGGGTGGTGGTGGCGAATGGTGAGTTGAGCAGCTGGGAGTTGCGCCATCAACTTACGCACATTCTGCTTCTTTTGCGGCTGCCGTTTCTCGCGGGAGGGTGCCTGTTAGGCGGCGGCCTGTGGTGGGTGACGCGCCGGCTTTACGGCAACCTGGGCGGCTACACGGCGCTTGCGCTCTATTGCTTTTCTCCCGCGGTGCTGAGAGCCTGCGTCTCGCCCAATGCTGAAGTGCTCGCCGCATTGGGGGTGTATGGCGGCGTCTACACGTGCATCGGCGTGGCCCATGCCATGCAGGGTCCACGGCGCAAATGGCGCCCGCGCGTTGTGCTGCTCACTCTGGCCTTTGGCCTGGCGGCGGCTGCGCACATTGCAGCGCTGCCTGTGGTAGCGCTGATGGGCCTGGCGGCCATGCTGTGGGTGGCCGAGGGGCGCAGGAGCCAGGTGTTGCCAGTGGTACTTTGGGCCGTGGCCGGGGCACTGCTGGTGGTCTTTGCCTGCTACGGTTTCTCGCCGGACGCGTTCAGCTATGTTTTCCGCTCAGCGGCGGGCTTTCTATGGGTTTCGCCCGACCCCGCGCGACGCTTCTTCTCTGCGCTGCCGAACGCCGGAATCACAGTGGCCGCAGGTGCTGCCGTGGTGTTGTTTCTGGGGCTTCGCAAATCCTGGTACTTCGGCAATATCGCCCCGCTGCTTTGCGCCCTCATCTTGATGACGCTGGTGATGACAGGCGTTCCGGGCAGTCCATGGCTGTGGGCGCTGCCGTTTCTGCTTACGTTTGTGGGCGGAATCTTTGCCGATGCCTACGATGGGCCACGCGGCCGGTTGGCGATGGGCGCAGCCGCAGCTATTGTGCTGCTGCAGGCTGTCTTCTGCGCGCTGAACCTGCGGGCGCTGCTGTGAGACGCTTCTTCTCAGGGCTGTCGCATCTTTGAACGAGGGAAAAATGCACTTGAAGACATTAGGCATTATGAAGCATAATGAAGACGAGTGGAAGGTTGTATTCCACGACGAGTTCGTCCCGGAGTTTGGAGCGTGGTCTGAGACGGTTCAGGATGCAGTCCTTAGTTCGCTCGGCAAGTTGCGGAGATTCGGACCATCCCTTGGGCGGCCAGGAGTAGACACACTCAAGGGATCCAGCTATCCCAACATGAAGGAACTCAGAGTGGATGCGGACGGCGGGGTCTGGCGGATTGCGTTTGCCTTTGATCCAAGACGCAAAGCGATTTTGTTGACGGGCGGAAATAAAACCGGCATATCGAAGGAGCGGTTTTACGCGGCCCTCATACGAATTGCCGATGCGCGGTATAGTCGCCATTTGAAGAGCACTGATGCGAAACGGAGCGAATGATGCCAGTCACATTTGAGGAAGTATTACAGGCGCTTCCGAAAGAACGTCGGCAGCGTATTGAACAGCGCGCGGCCGAGTTGATCGCCGAGGAGATGCACCTGCGCGAGATGCGCCGCCTGCGCAAACTCACCCAGGCTCGTCTCTCGAAGAAGCTCAAGATCGGCCAGGAGGGGATTTCGCGTATCGAAAAGCGCACGGACCTTTATCTTTCGACGCTGCGGAGTTACGTAAAGGGTGTGGGCGGCGAATTAACGCTCATGGTCAAGTTTCCCGATTCTCCGCCGGTGATTTTGACGGGGCTGGGCGAGAGCGCCGGAGAAGGCGAAAAGAAGGCCAAAACGACATCCAAAACAGCGGCCAAATCCAAGTCTGGAACGCGCCGCGCCGCGTGAGCGGAGGAGGCCATCGGGGCGGCACGGAAATAGTGCCATAAAATCAAGCAAAATAAGGACTTATTTACTGTTTTTCGCCTTGCTGAAACCAACTTTGAAGAGGTAAAATAGAAGCACAGCCCGCGCCGGGCCGGCCCCGCTTTTCCCGGACATTTCCGCCGCCTTTCTGCGGGCACGAAACGACAAAATATGCCAGACGATCAGAATCCACTTCTCCCCCTCGAAGGCGGCACGCCGCCGAACAGCGGTACAAGCTTTATCTCCATGAACGTTGAAGAGGAGATGCGCCGCTCCTATCTCGCCTACTCGATGAGCGTGATCATCGGGCGCGCGTTGCCGGATGCCCGCGACGGACTCAAACCCGTGCATCGCCGCATCCTCACGGCCATGGACCGGGAGGGTCTGCAGCACAACAAGCGGTACTCCAAGTGCGCCGGTGTGGTCGGCGAGTGCTTGAAGAAGTATCACCCGCACGGCGACTCCTCTGTTTATGACGCCTTGGTCCGCATGGCACAGCCATGGTCCTTGCGCTATCCGCTGGTGGACGGGCAGGGAAACTTCGGTTCGGTTGACGGCGATCCGCCGGCAGCATACCGCTATACCGAGTGCCGGATGGAGCGCATAGCCGAAGAGATGATGGCCGACATCGAGATG
>JBAPYY010000524.1:0-2435 GCA_049284975.1 Occallatibacter sp. | reverse complement strand
GATGCCGTAATCCGGAGGATAGTTGCTGGACATCACCTGGAACTCGCCGAGCGCGTCCTGCGAAGGCATGACGGACATTTTGCCGCCGGAACCGCGGTCATAAGCCTCGCCGCCGTCAATAATCCAGATATTGTGAGCCTGGTTGAGGCCGTTGAAGCTGATGGCGTAGTTGGCGTTCACGGAGAAAGGATTCTCCATGTCGGGAAGGTTGCCGCTGACGCCCAGGCCGAGGGCCGCCAGGCTGATGACGTTGCGGCCGTTTGTGGGCAGATCAGTAATCTGCTGCTCGTTGATCAGCGTGCTGACCACGTTGGAGTCGGCCTGCACCGTCAAGGCGTCAGCTTCGACCGTAATGGTCGAGGTTGCAGCGCCGATGGTGAGCTTCACATCAACACGGAACGTTTGGGAAATGTTGACCACGACGCCGGACTGTACGTAGGTTTGGAAACCCTTGGCAGTCACCTTCATGTTGTAGTGGGCCGCGTTCAAGCCGGCGACTTCATACAAGCCGGCGTCGCTGCTGAGGGTGGTGTGAACCGAGCCAGTAGCCGGATCGGTGAGCGTGATCTTCGCACCCGGTACGGAGGCTCCCGTCTGGTCAGTGACGATGCCAGTGACTTCAGAGTTGGCCTGCGCATAAAGCCCTGCGCATGCCAATACGAAGAACAGCGGCAGTAGAAAGAACCTGTATTTCGCTTGTCTCATGTGGCCTTCCTTTTCAAAGTTGGTGATGTTGGTGTTTCGCCCTGATGCTGCTTCCCGTTGATTTGGAATGAAGCCGATAAAAATGCATCAAAAGTCCTTCAAGGAGAAAATCAATTCCGACCGGCCCGCCCAGCTTTTGAAGGACTTCTGTTGAGTTGGTAGAAGCATCCGATTTCTCCGTAGTTTGGAAGAAGCAAACCGCACTTCTCCGCTTTTTGGTAGCAAGTTGCTTAAACGTTTTAGTAGTTGAAGTCAAACGTTTAAGCTAGGCACGGCCAAACTCCTTTTTCAAGGGACGGACGAATTAAATGCCTAAGAGGTATAAGTTGTCAAGTATGATTTTGTTCTTATCATGAAGAAATCATGCAACAGCTCACTAACCTAAATGCTGTCAACACAATAGGACGTTGGTCGTCGTGGTGAGATCCTGCGTATAAGTCGCTCTGGGTGGGCCTGAGCGCTTCCGCTGCCTCGCCACCGGAGGCCTCACCACGGAGCATTCGAGCAGAGACTCGCATTCTGAAGATATATGCAATTGCGGAGTGTTACGGCCGCAAGCTCCGTAAAGTGAAATCAACCCTGGTTGGCAAAGGTATGGGGCTTTGTCAGCCGGCGGCCAGCCGGGTTTTCTGCTCTTGCAGCCGTACTTTATTCTGTGATGGCCGGTCAACGGAGTGCGTTGCGCGCTTCGGTCTCCAGATCCGTTGTTGATCTGGGAGCGACCGTGTATACCGTGGTTTGCTCGATCTTGTCGCCGGGATTCATGGTCGTTAAGGGCCCGAGGGTTTCCAGTTCGACATACGGCAAAGGGTCCGGGTTAGTGTAGACCTCGGTGACACAGCCACCGTCGGGATACTCTCCGGGCTGAGTTTCCGCGTCAATCCGGATCACGCAGCTGGATCCCAGCCACGCGAGGCTGCTTCCATCGGCGCCAATTTTTGTCTGATGCCGGTGATGGCGCCCGAGCGAAAGCAGGCGGCCATCGATTTTCAAGTCTGCCGGTTCTGCCGACATCAAACGGACGTAACCAGCGGTAAATTTGGAAACTCGCGGGAGAAGGATGCAGACGCGCTCGGGCTCCTTCATCTGGGTAATGGTCCATATGCCCACACGGACAGCGCCGCCAGTGAGCTTGCGGTACTCAGTTGCGATTCGCAACACGGGTTGCACTGCATTGAGTTCGATACGGCGCTCAACCTCGATACCAAAACCCGGATCGACCGGCGACTTCACCACAACCCCTTGGGCACTGATTACCGCCTTGACTTGGCGCTCACCAAATGCCACAGGAGGAGGCCAGTCGCGTCCCTGATGTTCAATCCAGAGAGCTTGCGGAGCAGGCCAGCACTTGTCTCCGCCAAAGTTGATCCAGTCGTTTGATTCCGCATCATGCAGCTGGCCATCCAATGCACGGTTCTCCCAAAAGGTTCCATCCGCCTCGCCCGCAAGACGCAACTGCATTACGCGGCCGATGGCTGGGACGACCACAGCTTCCACTTGGCCGTTCGAGATGAGATAGCAATCGGACCAGCCATGATAAGAGATGCGCTGAACGGTCACGCCTGTCCGTTGAGCGGTCGGCGAGACCTGTGCAACCTTCGTGTGGGAGTGGCCATCCATGTGACGCGGCCTTTCTGGCGTCGAGTTGAGCGGCTGCTTTCTTTACGGGAATGCAGCCGCCAGGTGAAGCGCCGTTATTTATCTCCGGCAGCGACGAGATCAGTTTCAAC
>JBAPYY010000523.1:0-3420 GCA_049284975.1 Occallatibacter sp. | reverse complement strand
TACGACACGCGATGAGCGCCGCCAGATGCGTGGCAGATGTGAATCTGCGGTTCAATACCTATCCGGGTTGCATAGCTGCTGGCCAACGCCTTGGCAAATGCGGCAGCCTGGCTCTGCTCCACCAGATTGATGGTGCAGCCGCCAAAGCCTCCGCCTGTGAGCCGCGCGCCGATTATGCCGGGCAACTGCTGTGCCAACTCCACCATCGCGTCGGCCTCCGCGCAACTGCCCTCGAAGTCCCGGCTGTAGCTCTGGTGCGCCTCGGCCATCAGGCGGCCGAGTTCGGCGAGGTCATTAGCGGCCAGAGCCTCGGCGGCAGCCCGTGTGCGCAGGTTTTCCGTCACGACGTGACGAGCTCGTTTGAGCGAGTTGGGCGTCATCTCGTGGCCCCATTTTTCCAAGTCATCGACTGTCGCATCGCGGAGGAAGCGAACCTCGGGCCGGTGACGAGCGATGACGGCGCAGGCCGCCTCAACCTCGGCGCGGCGCGTGGTGTAGTCGCCGCCGGCAACGGAATGCTTCACCATCGTGTTGGCAATTACCAGCGCAATGTGTGCGGGAATTGGCGCTAATTTAAAACTCAAATCGCGGCAGTCCAGCAGCAGGGCGTGGTTCTCCTTGCCGTTGGCGGAGATGAACTGGTCCATGATGCCGCAACTGGCGCCCACAAATTCGTTTTCAGCGCGTTGGCAAAGCCGCGCCAGCACCGGCCCGGGATAGGTGGCGCCAATAACGGAGAGGACAGCCAGCGCCGTCGCTACTTCAAGAGCCGCAGAACTCGACAGCCCCGATGCCAGCGGAACATCGCTCCACAAGCTCAGGCTGAAGCCAGGAATCCGATGGCCTTCCCCGGCCAGGATCGAGACCACGCCGAGCGGGTAGTCGCTCCAGTGCTTGCTCGCCTTCGCTGGCAACGACGCCGCCTCAAAACTCCGCTCTTCGCCATAGTTCTCTGAGTAGACGACGATCTTGCCGTCGGAGCGCGGCGATATGCCGGCCAGGGTTGCGAAGTCGATGGCCGCGGGCATCACAAAACCCTCGGCATAATCGGTGTGTTCGCCGATCAGGTTGACGCGGCCCGGCGCGGCAAAGACGGCCGGCGCGGACTGAAAGCGGGCTAAGTGCATCGAGCGAAAAACGGCAGGATCGTGCATGGCAGGTCACACTCTACATCGGTTGAAGATCAGCAGTCATCGGCCAGAAGTCGTACTGGCCCGGAGAAATACACGAAAGTACATTCCGGCTTTCGCCAGCGGGTCTGCGAGGTTTCGCCAAGCGCCAGATCGCAGTTTTCCGGCTGGCCTACCGGATTGCGGCAATTGTATAAGAACAAGGCCCATAGGCGTTCGTGCCACCGGTAAAGTCCGGTTCGCCAACTTCCGAGATGACAGCGTCGAACCAAATTGCTTGCAACACTCCAAGCCGATCCTCCGCTTTCCGTCAAGACTGATCTTCCGGGCACGCGCGCAGTTGTCTGGCCGCGTCTTCGGGAGTGATATCGCGCTGCGGCATGCCCAGCATCTCAAAGCCCACCATGAATTTTCTTACCGTGGCCGAGCGAAGCAGCGGAGGATAGAAGTGGGCGTGGAAATGCCACTCGGGATGGTCTGACTCCCTCGTTGGGCTCTGGTGGAAACCCATCGTGTAGGGAAAACTCGTCTCAAATAAATTATTGAAACGCGTGGTCAATCGCTTCAGAGCGTCGGCCAATCCATCTCGCTCATCGTCGCTGAGCTCCGGCAACGCTCCCAGATGACGGCGAGAGACCAGCAGCACCTCGAAAGGCCAGGTTGCCCACCACGGAACGAGAGCCACAAAATGTTCATTTTCAAAAATGATTCGCTCTCCGGCCACACTCTCGGCGCCAATGTAATCGCAGAGCAAACAATGGCCAGTGCGAACTAAATGCTTGCGCTGGGCCGCGGTTTCGGTCGCCGGCTCGTCGGGTACAAAATCGGTGGCCCAGATCTGGCCGTGAGGATGCGGGTTGCTCGCGCCCATCATGGCCCCGCGATTCTCAAATATCTGCACGTATTCAATCCAATCGAGAGCAGCGAGGTCTGTGTACTCCTGTGTCCATGCATCCACCACGCTGCGAATCTGTGTGCGCGTCATGCTGGCCAGTGTCAGGCTGTGGTTGGGATGAAAGCAGAGCACCTTGCACAAGCCGCGAGCGGACGCGGCTACCAGAAGCGGCGACGACGACGGTTCCATCACGGACGGCGAATCAGGCAGCAGCGCGGAATAGTCGTTCACAAACGAAAAGACGCTTTCATACGCAGGATTCGAGGCTCCGCCTGCGCGTTGGTTGCCTGGGCAGAGATAACACTGCGGATCGTAAGCAACCTCAGAAGGCGCGGCCTTCTGCCCCACTTCTCCTTGCCAGGGACGTTGAGTGCGGTGCGGCGAAACCAGCACCCACGACTGCCGAAGAGGGTTCCACCGCCGATGCGGAAACCGATCGATCTTTTCCATGCGTTCTCCCAAAATAGTCTTCAATTGCCGTCTGTAATCAGAGTGCCACTCTCTTGCTGCTGAGCTGCCTAACAAATGAACAGGCTCCAGGTGGACTGACCCCTTCAACTGAGACAGCCGACACCGACTGCCGCTATAAGAGTAACGCAACATGTCCAGGAGCATTTCGCAATTCAGTATCTGGAATCTCCGATTTGAAATCGGATTCCATGCAGTCGTAGACCGGTTAGCGCAAATTGCGAAACCAACAAGGTAGTTTCAAGGGAAAGGCCCTGCGATTCGCTGCCGTCCTTGCCTCGCCGGTCTCGTCGATGGCCTCCCCAGCCAATTGCGCCGATACCTATCCATCCTCCTTCCGGGGGCAACTTGCGGTTTTTGCGACTCCAATGGCGGCGAGACGGACGAAGGAAGAGTCTGCTCAATGCAGCCGATGCCCGCCGAACTGCGGTGCTTTGGAAAGATCCTTGCCTGAACGCAGGAGCAGTGCGTGCGCCGAACTTGTGGTTAGCAAACCGCCGCCATTGGCTGCGACGAAAGCGCAGCACTCAGTGTCAGGCCAGCCGAGCATCACGTTGAAGTCATCATGCGCGAGAAGAGCGCGACGATACGGAAGAATTAAATCCACATCGCCCTCCCAAAGGCCGGGCCGCGTGTGGCAAACCGGCCTCCGAACTCCGCAACCCGAAGATACCCTCACGCTGGTCGCAGGATGCCGAAGATGGTTCTGTTCTTTGTGCCGTAATGGGTACGGCGCCGACAGAAGATTATGCTCCGATCGCAAAGGCTTGCGATTTTTCGCACGCAAAGGTAATTGCTAGCCTCGGCGGCGGCGGATCGCTCATTCTTACCGTGCTTGCGCTCAATCAGCTGGGGAATAATCGAGATCAGTTCCGGCATAACGTCCCTCTTGATCTCACTCTATCGTCAGTGTCACTCCTCCAGAAT
>JBAPYY010000522.1:0-1507 GCA_049284975.1 Occallatibacter sp. | reverse complement strand
ATCCATGATTCGCACGTTCATCACGCTGGCCCGTAATATCGGCATACGCGTGATCGCCGCAGGCGTGGAGACTCCCACGCAACTGGAACTCATCCGGGCATTCGGAGCTGAAGACGTCCAGGGATTCCTGCTGGGGCGTCCAACCCCAAATCCCATCGATGTTTTCCTTATCCCGCCGAAAGACAGCGCAGGGGTTCTTTGACCGCATCGCTCTCTGTCGAAACTTGGAAGTTGTCCAGAGTTCATCAATAGCGATCATGCACGGTGAGTGGTACCCGCCGAATGCTGCCCAGCGGAGCGGGCAAAGCCAGTGAGAATCCTTTGGACGACCCCGATCCAGACTGATGAATTTGGGACGAAAACTGTCCATGCAAGCAGCGACTGTAGATAAAAGCGTAGATGTTTGGAGTTAGTTTTGCCAGCCCAAGGTAAGTCCGGTCGTCCAGTTGGGCGAAAGGCCGGTGGGCGGGGTTCGTGCTATCCCAGGTGGGTTCAGCTCGACGGCGAGATCAACTGAAGATGACGAAGTGGAAACACACCCGCATTGCTGATAACGAGCGAGTCCGTTCGGCCTGCCAATATCTTACTTCCCATTTCTCAGAATCGAGACCCTTCGACTGCGTTCAGGGCAGACTCGAGGTACTCTCAACGGCTTGCGACGACACGGTGGATGGTCGAGCACAGTTGCACAGTTTCTGGGCCAGTACGCGGTTTGGGATGCAGCTGATTGCAGCATATGAAGTTGCGAGCAGCACAGTTGCACAGTCGAAAAACAGTGATCAGAAATCAGTGGTCAGTGATCAGCTGACCGGCCCATGGCCGGCTACTGTCCCCTGATCCCTCACCACTGACCCCTGATTCGCTCGATGCATATCTCTATTGTGCGCCGGAGTGGCGTAATTGTCGGCAAAACAGGGAGCACGAAGAGTGAGGGAGCAAGGGGGGAAAGAATCAGCGGCTTAGTGGCCGGAGGCTGTGACCTGATCCCCGTTTTCCGCACAGAACCGAGTACGATTTTCGTATTCAGGAAGGTGCGGAGCGATGTCGAGGAGCAAGCACACGGAAGCGCAGATGATTGCAGCGGTCAAGCAGATGGAAGCAGGTCGGCGGGCCGAGGATGTGGCCCGCGAAGTGGGCGTGAGCGCGCACACGATCTATGCCTGGAAGTCGAAGTACGGTGGCATGGATGTGAGCGAGGCTCAGGAAGCCAAGCGGCTGCGGGATGAAAATGCCCGATTACGCAAGCTGGTTGCGGATCTGAGCCTGGATAAGGAAGCCCTGCAGTCGGTGATTGAAAAAAACTGATGGAGCTCACAGCGATGAAGGCATCTGTTGAGCACATCCGCCAGAAGTTCGCCTTCACCGAACGTCGCGCCTGCCGCCTGTTGTTGGTTCCGGTTTCGAGCTATCGCTACAAGCCGAGTCAGAACGACGATGATCTGCGCAACCGGCTGATCGCGCTGGCTCGCGAGAAGCCGCGCTTCGGCTATCGTCGTCTGCACGTGCT
>JBAPYY010000521.1:0-2006 GCA_049284975.1 Occallatibacter sp. | reverse complement strand
GTCTTCACCTACGCCAATATTCCGTACCGCATCAAGCCCTATAGCGCACTTGTCGAAGATCCGCGCAACACAATCGACTTCGACGCGGCTCTCGATCGTCAGATCCAGCAGAGAGTGGCTCTGATGGGAGCGGACGGCACGGCTCTACCGGACGCAGACGGTGCGCCTTACCGCGCAAACCTCACCGAAAAGCTGCTGGTACTTGTGCTTGCGCGGCTCTTCAATTTCATTCCCGAGGCCGGGCTGTGGATGAATACCCAGCGGCCGGAGTGGAACGACGCAAACAACGCCCTGGTCGGCCCCGGTGTCTCGATGGTGACTCTCTGCTACCTGCGTCGGCTGCTTTCGTTTTGCCGCGCGAGCTTTGCCGGAGCCGGCACGCCGGAGATTGAGGTCTCTTCAGAAGTCGCCGAAGCTTTTCACCGCGTGGCTGATTCGCTGGAACGCCATGCGAGCCTTCTCGCAGGACAGATCTCAGATCGAGACCGCAAGGCAGTTCTTGATGACCTGGGCACCGCGGGAAGCGATTATCGAGCCAAGGTCTATGCGCGCGGGCTTTCAGGCCGTCAGTCTTCGCTTGGCGTCGCAGGGCTACTCGCGTTCTTCGACTTAGCGGTCCGCTACATGGACCACTCCATTCGCGCTAACCGGCGCGATGATGGCCTGTATCACTCCTACAACCTCATGAAGGTTGACGGCGATAGAATCGTAATTCGCCGGCTCTACGAGATGCTCGAAGGGCAGGTGGCCGCGCTCAGCTCAGGGGCTCTCACAGTGCGTGACTCTGTTGAATTGCTTGACGCGCTTCGCGCCAGTTGTCTTTATCGTGCTGACCAGAACAGCTATGTCCTTTATCCAGATCGCAAATTGCCTGGCTTTATTGAAAAGAACAACATTCCGGCCGGGGCCATCGCGGAATCGAAAACGCTGACAGCGATGATTGAGCGTGGTGACCGCTCTATCGTGGTCAAAGATTTGAATGGCGTGGCACACTTCAATCCAGACTTCCGAAACGCCGTGCTGTTAAAGAAGGCGCTCCAGGCACTCAGCCTGCCGGAGAAGGAAAACGCGCGCATTCTCGCGTTGTATGAAGAGGTCTTCGATCACGAGTCGTTCACTGGGCGTTCGTGCACGTTCTACAAGTATGAGGGACTAGGCTGCATTTACTGGCACATGGTCTCCAAGCTCCGTCTGGCAGTTCAGGAGGTGCTGGAAAGGGCCGCGTGCGCAAGTGAGGACACTGGCGAAGTTGAAAACCTCCTGAGCCACTATTACGAGATTCGCGAGGGCATTGGCGTCCACAAGTCGCCTGAGCTTTACGGCGCAATTCCCACTGATCCGTATTCGCACACACCTGGATTCGCGGGAGCGCAGCAGCCCGGCATGACAGGCCAGGTAAAGGAGGATCTTATTTCGCGGCTTGGCGAGATGGGTATTGTCGTCGAAGACGGACGGCTCTGTTTTCACCGTTTGCTGTTAAGGCGCAATGAGTTTCTGGCAGACGTTAGATCGTTCAAGTTTTACGATCTCGATGGCCAGCAGCGCAGCCTCGATCTTGAACCCGGAACACTTGCGTTTACTACGTGCCAAGTGCTTGTGGTGGCGCATCAGGCGGGCCCGCAGAGGATTGAAATCACCCGGGCCGAAGGATCCAGATATTCTGTCGAGACGCTTACCCTCGATGCCGAAACCAGCGCTGCTGTATTTGAACGCACTGGGGCAGTTCGCCGCATGGATATATTCTTCGACCTCGAAAGCGGTGCCTGATCCAGGACCTTTTGGAATGAGTTGCGTCCGGCACAAATCGCTGGTGAAACTCGCGGCCGCCTGAAGGCGAATTGAACGTGGCAGCGATGCTGACTGCGATGCAGTCGTTTCGTTTGGCCTCTGCTTTCTTCCTAAAGAAGATGCGCTCGATCTCATCAATATTGCGCCATGCCAAGTGTGACGGCTTCTCGCATTGCTGCTGGTACAAGAGTCCCCAGACACTCCAAATGCAGTCTTGG
>JBAPYY010000520.1:0-7959 GCA_049284975.1 Occallatibacter sp. | reverse complement strand
GACAGGCTCTACGCCAGGTGCTTCCTTGCTTGGACTCCTCCCCAGATTCTTGCGGCCTTGGGCGCGACTCTCGAAGAACTTAGGAGCCACCTGCGGGAACATGGCATAGGTCAACACATCTTCATCGCTGCCGTTCGATCCCTTCAGGGCGCTCGCGGCGGCGCTCAGGCTCTCCCACTCCGGCTTTTGCAGGTCGGCGGGACGAACCGTAATCGCCGGTTTCTTGGCATGAGCTTCGGCCTTTTTCAGCACCTCAGGATCCTTTGCGCCAATCGTACTGCCGTAGTAACCCAGCATCAGGTCAGCAAATTCCCCGGTAAGAACTTTGTACTTGCCCATCAAAACATTGAAGACAGCCTGCGAGCCCACAATCTGGCTGGAAGGCGTAACCAGCGGCGGATAGCCGGCATCTTTGCGAACCCTGGGAACCTCTTCCAGAACTTCCTGCAGACGGTCGCCCGCGCCTTGTCCTTTGAGCTGGCTTTCCATGTTGGAGATCATTCCGCCCGGAATCTAGCTCTTGAATATCTCTGTATCCACGCCAGTGTTCTCGCTGAAGAATTCACGATAGCGCGGCCGGATCTGCGCGAAGTGGTTTGACACGCGCAGAACGCGATTCAGATCGAGGCGAGTCTCGTACCCGGTGCCTTCCAGCAATTCGACCAGGCTTTCGGTGGGATTGTGTCCCGGCCCAAGCGACAGAGAACTGACCGCAGTATCCACAATGTCGCACCCCGCCTCGATGGCTTTCATTATCGAGACCAGAGTTACGCCGGTTGTGGCATGCGTGTGGACATGAACCAGCGTCTCGCTTCCGCACTTCTGCTTGATGGCCTTTACCAAATCGTAAGCGGGCTGCGGCTTCAGCAGGCCGGCCATATCCTTGATGCAAATCGAGTCGCACCCCATATCCCGCAACTCAGCGGCCATCGTGGCAAACGCTTCCACGGTGTGCAGCGGGCTGATCGTGTAAGAGATTGCGCCTTGTGCATGCTTGCCGGTCTTCTTCACCGCGGCGATGCTGGTTCTCAGATTGCGCACGTCATTGAGCGCGTCGAAGACCCGGAAGACATCAATTCCGTTGGCTGCGGACTTCTCAACGAACCGCTCCACGACGCTGTCTTCGTAATGCCGGTAGCCCAACAGGTTCTGGCCGCGCAGCAGCATCTGCAGCCGGCTCTTGGGCATCAGCTTGCGCAGCGTGCGCAAGCGTTCCCAAGGGTCCTCATTCAAAAAGCGAATGCAGGAATCGAACGTTGCGCCGCCCCAGCATTCCACTGACCAGTAACCGGCATTGTCAATGTCTTCGCAGGCAGGAATCATGTCATCCAAAGCCATGCGGGTGGCAAGCAAACTCTGATGCGCGTCTCGAAGCGCCAGCTCTGTGATCTCAACAATGCGGGACATTTATGACTCCCTCAATTTAGCCTCAATTATAGTATTGCAGCCCCAAAGGTAACCCTTATCCGGAAAGCGTGTCCGTGCGCTGGCGCACACCTTCACTCTCCATGATTTCAAGGCTGTGAACGCAGCCGTTCGCAGTGGAGAACCACTCGGGGCTAGGCGCCGATGTTTCGATGGCGCGCGCTTACTGGGTCTTTCGAAAACTGATTGTCTCGCCGTCCAGCCGGTATTCGGCAGAGCAGAGTTCGCCGCCGCATATCATCGGTTCACCGCCGCAAAGTTGACGGCGAGTGATCAGTCCGATGGTGGCGCAGCGCGGGCAAGACATGACGGCCACAAACGGATTTTGTGCATGGCCCAGATTCGACTGATTGGCCAGCACAAATACCGTTCCAGGGTCCATTTTTTCGGGAATCCATTCTTCCAGAAACTGCAAATCGGCTGACATGCTGCCCTCCGGTTGGTTGAGGTAACAGCGCCGAACCGATTACTGCGGCCGGCTCTGTTTTACAACAACAAGCAGACTGCGAATGGCATCTCGGAGGCTTGGGTTCCTCCGCTCTGAAACCAGTGTGTGTGCAAGGGCTCGTAGAAGTCAAATGGATTCGAAGGTGAGAAGTATCGAAGCGGGTTCCCATGTCCTCGCGCAGACGATCATCTGCGGGTGCCCCACCCTCGCCGCGTCGTTGTTTTTGCGGCTAGGGTGGGAAACCTCAACCCACAATCAATCTCGCGCATGACGACTTCTATCGTCCCGCCGCCGTGGCCGTCTTGCTCTGCGAGCCGGCAAACTCATCGATAGCCTTGTAGGTGGCAATGTCGCGCATGATGTTCTCCACATAAATGCGAGTCTCAGAGAAGGGAATAGACTCGACAAATTCGTCGATGCCTTGGTCGCCTTCGCCGGACCGCCAGTCGGTCACCCGCTCGTCGCCGGCATTGTAAGCGGCCAGCGCGTACTCCTTCACGCCGCCAAATTTGCTCAGAGTCTGACGCAGATAGCGAGTGCCCAGGCGAATGTTGGTGGCCGGATCGAGCAGTTGGAAGGTCTGGAAATTTTTCATTCCTTCTGCGTGCGCCATCGATTTACCTACTGAGGGCAGCAACTGCATCAACCCATAGGCGTTGGCGGGGGAGATGGCCGAGGGGTTGAACTCCGACTCCTGGCGAATGAGCGAAGCCACAAAATACGGATCAAGATTATTCTTCGCTGACTCAGCCTGGATGGTCTCCCACCACGGTTCCGGGAAAAGAATCCGCCAGTAGGGAAGTGGAATGGACTTGATGGAAGCCGTGGTTGCAGACGGCAAAGCGCGCCTCAGCGCTCTCAGGGCACGGAAGTGTTCGCCATAGGAGGCATAGATCTGCCCCTCGGCCAGCGCGCTCCATGAGGATGAGTCGGGGTCTGCGGCAATCTCTTGCGCGATGTAGTCGTTCAAGCCAGCATTGGCCAGCAGCCGAGCCTTGGCCAGGTGTGGGCTTTCGACGGGAAAGCCCTCTTGGAGCACAGGCACGGGCTGGGCTTGAAACCGGTCCAGTTCCGCTTGCTGCGCTACCTGGTCCACCGGCGGAGCATCGCCCAACGCGGCCAGCCGCTCCTGTGCCATCTGGCCATAGAAGAAGCGCTGATAAGCGCGGATCAGTGTGCGGTAGTCAGCGGCTGCCCGGGCCGGCTCGTGATCTTGCGTTTCATAAAGGCGACCGCGCCAGTAAAGGGCCGCCACTGTTTCCGCAGCGCCGGGATAGAGCCGGATTTGCTCGTCGAACAAGTGCGCCGCATCGGGGTAAAGCCCCTGTCTGTAAGTGAGCCAGCTTGCTCTCCAGTGCGCCGTGGCCGCGTGCTTGTTGGTTGGGAAGCGCATGGCCAGATCGCCATAATACCCGGCCGCCGTCGCATAGTCGCGTCTCAGCAGGTAAGTGTTGCCGGTGGAATGAAGCGCCTCCGCCAGCCACTGGCTTTGAGGAAATCTCGACTCCATATCAACCACGATGTTCTTCTGTTCGGCCAGGTCGTCTGTGTTTCTCGACAGCTCCTCCAGCAGGTAAAGCCAGCGCGCGCCGTCTTCGTTGTTTGTATCAGGCATCAATCTGGCTTGGGCCATGGTCAGCCGCTTCAGCTTCAGGTCGCAGGCAGCGGCGGAAATGGCAAAGCCGTTACGGGTAACGGCGTCGAGGTTCGACTGGCGTACCAGCGCGCGGTATTGCACACTCGCGTCGGCGTAACGGCCCGCGTTGTAGTAGGCATCGCCCAGACTGTGCAACTCAGTCGTCGTCAGGCTGCTCTCCGCGCCCATCGCGGTCAGCTTTGTCCACGCAGTCTCCGCCTCCGGGCTCAGTGGATGGGCCAGCAAAAGCTTCTTGTAAAGCCCCTCGGCCGCATCGGCCTTCCCCAGCATGAACGCGGCGTCCGCTTGTGCAAGCTGATAGCCGGGACGGTCGGCTGCGTCTGTATCGGCGGCGGCCGTCAGCACCCGTTCTGCGCCGGCCGCGTCCTTCACCGCCAGCAACGTTTCGGCTTCAAGCTCCGGCGCCTGGTCAATAAAGATGCTGTCGGGATACCGCTCGGCAAACCCAGTCAACGAAGCCTCGGCTGCCGCTTCATTGCCGGCCTCGTGATTGGCGCGCGCCGAGAGAAAATCCGCATAGTCAGCCAGTTCCTCGCCAGCCTGCCGCGCCTGGTGGAAGCTCTCGACCGCCTCGGCGTAATGCTTGTCCAGCAGGTACGCGTGGCCCAGCGCGAGATAAGCCGCCGCCGCGGCCTCGCCAGTGTGATGATGCGCATACTGGGTCACGCCCGCGTAAGCCGCCGGCGTACGCAACATAGCCAGTTGCTGAGCCATGGGGCGCAACTCGGTCGAGGCCACAAAGGCCAGCTTGATCCTCGCCGTTCGCGCTCTCCGCACCGCGCGGCTTGGCTGCGGATGGTGCCTGCGGGGCCTCCTGCCGGTCGTATGGACCGCAGGCTTCGCGCCGGTTCTGGCGGCTGAAACTGCGGGCTTCGTGGCGGCTGCAGTGTGCGTATGCGTCTTAGGCCGGGGCTTGGCCGATGCCTCATGCGTTTTGCCGGAAGTCGAGCCGGTTGGCGCTGTTGCTTGAGCACCATCAGAGCGTGCCGCAGCAGGCAGCGTCATCATCAGCAGGGAAACCAGAACAGCCATGCAGCCGGAAGCCAGCCGCGCTTTGGGAATTGGGGAAGAGAGGGCCCTCATATCCTTACTTTAAGCTGACTCGGGCAGCTAGCGCGACACCTCGGCGACAACTGGAGCCCCTCGCGATACCGAATCGCGGGATTTCAGCGCTTTTGGGGAGGGTGTTCGGCTAGAGCATTGTCACCTTAAGTATCAACTAGATTCTGGGTGCCCCATCCATTTCGCGTTCTTTGCGAAATGGGTGGGATAGCACATCTGTTTATTTCGACAGTAAACACCAGAACCGAAAATGCTCTAATACGAACACTCATAAATACGTCCATTTTTATTGAAGATGTAGCTGTATCATGGTCTCGCATCACATTCACACAGAAGCCCAATCCCTTATTGTTTTTTGACTGGAGAAAGACTATGGTTTGGTCGATTCTGTTTTGGTCGCTATTTCTTTTGGTCGCCCTCCGTGCGTTGGGGGTTCATCCTCTGTCGCTCCGTCCGGCGGGAATCGCATTTTGGTTTATTGGCGTCTCCGGAATCCTGCTTTTGCTGGCGGGTTCTTATATCTCCACGCTCCCCTCCCGTGCTCCTCGCAAGACCATCGTCGGCCTGGCCGAAAACCGAAGCGCCAGCGGTTTGATCAAGTCTCACCAATGGCAATTCATGCTCGTTGAGGAGTACACAGACCGCCGCATCCCGTTTCATACAGAGATTGATGGGCCCTGGAACGACCAGCCGGTTCGCATTACTTATTTGGATGACGGAAGCTATTTGCCAAGCGTGGTTCAGATCGAAATCCTGAGCGAAGATCAGGTGCCATGGTGGCATGTGCAACGAGGCCACTCAGGGTGGGTCGGAACGGCGCCAGCAAGAAGGAATGCTACGGTGCTCCGATTTGCGGGGTTTCTTCTGTTTTTGGCTGGGACCATGATGGTGGGTTTCAAGCGAGCCCTGAGCCCGGAAGCGGCTGAGGCAACAAGCGATATGGTTTGAGCTTTTTCGGCTAAACTCAGCTAGGCGCCCCTCCGGCAAACAGCCTCCGCTTGGCCCCTGGCCCCGCCGTCCGGTACACTCTATCTGACGGACCCCAGCATGCGCCCCCAACGGGTCCAGCGGATTTTTCGCAACCAACGCCCATGCCGACCATCCAATCGATTGAAGGACAACTCGAGCCGCATCCGGACGTAGCCCTGGTAGCAAGGGTGCGCGAGGGTGATGTCTCGGCTTACGATACGCTGGTCCGCAAGTACGAGCGGCAGCTGTTTCGCATCGCCCAGCACATCACGCAGAATCGCGAGGATGCTGAAGACGTCATGCAGGACGCGTTCCTGAAGGCGTACGAAAAGCTTGAGCAGTTTCAGGGGAATTCGAAGTTTTATACCTGGCTGGTGCGGATTGCGGTGAACGAGAGCCTGATGCGCCTGCGCAAGCGGCGCACCGGCAAGATGGTTTCGATTGACGAAGACATCGAAACCGACGAAGGCAGCGTACCGCGCGACCTGGCTGACTGGGCGCCGGACCCGGAACAGAACTACGGCCAGGCAGAGTTGGCCGAAATTCTGCGCAAGACTATCCAGGGGCTGCCGCAGGGGTTTCGTATCGTGTTTGCACTGCGGGATGTGGAAGGACTTTCGACCGAAGAGACGGCAGAGACGCTAGGATTGAGCGTTCCCGCCGTGAAGTCGCGCCTGTTGCGAGCAAGGTTGCAACTGCGTGAGCGTCTGAGCCGCTACTTCCACAAGAAAAAAGGGCTCATGGAAACGGGGATTGTAAAGTGACCTGCAAAGATTTTCTTGCCCTTCTCGACGACCTGATCGACGACGAGGTGTCACCCACTATTCGCACCGAGTTGCAAACCCACCTGGGCCGTTGCGGGCATTGCGAGGTCGTCCTCAACACTACCCGCAAGACCATCGAGATCTACCGCTCCCACGAAATCTACGACCTGCCCACCGATCTGCGCGAACGCCTCCACTCCGCCATCATGTCCCGCTGCAAGAAGGGCTGCTAGTTTTTTCTTTCGCCTCCCTCTAAAAGGATTTTGGGTGCCCCATCCATTCGCGTCTTTGTTGCGCATGGGGGGAAGCCACAAACCCAAAACATCATCGATAACAGACCATCCAATCCGGCGCCTTTTTTCTCGCGCGGAGATGCCGCAGGCAATTGGCCCCACCACAGGTGGATGGTTTAACCTCAGAATCGGTATGAAACTCAGTCACTCACTCCTCCTTCCCGCTCTGGCCGTGGCCTTTGCCGCTGCGGCTTACGCCCAAACCTCCTCAACTGACCTTCCTGATGCGCCCGCGGCTACAGCCGCTACCATGACCCGTCCCAACGGCCCCACCGTGGTGATGGACACTTCCATGGGCCGTATCACCTGCCAGTTTTTTGAGCGTCAGGCGCCCAAGGCTGTGGCCAACTTCATCGGCCTGGCCGAAGGCACAAAAGGCTGGACCGACCCTGTTACCCACGTAAAGCACCACGGCAAGCCGCTCTACAACGGCACTATCTTTCATCGCGTCATTCCGGGGTTCATGATTCAAGGTGGTGACCCCGCCGGCACAGGCATGGGCGACCCCGGCTACACTTTTGCAGACGAGTTCGATCCCAATCTGAACTTCGACCAGCCCGGACGCCTGGCCATGGCCAACTCCGGCCCCAACACCAACGGCAGCCAATTCTTCATCACCGAGCAAGCCTACCCCTCGCTCAACCAAACTTATACGCTCTTCGGCCAGTGCGACGACGCCAGTGTCGAGGTAGTCAAGGCCATTGCCAGCGTGCCGCGCAATAGCGACGACAAGCCAGACACGCCGGTGGTGCTGAATAAGGTGACCATCGTTCGCGAGGGCCAGCCGCTGCCGCCCGCGCCGAACGCCGCGCCCACACAATAATTCTCTTCATCTGATCCAACAAATCCGGGTGCCCCACCCTCGCGACGTTTTTGTTTTTGTCGCTAGGGTGGGAGTCACAGAACCCCCACACGAAACACAGGAGTTTTCATGACACTCGCAGCAGGAACCTACGCCGTCTTCACCACCACTGAAGGCAAGATCACCGTCCGCCTCTTTGAGTCCGACGCGCCCATCACAGTCAAGAACTTCATCGAACTGGCCGAGGGCTCGAAGGAGTGGACCCACCCCACCACCCACAAAAAGTCCACTGACAAGCTCTTCCACGGCACCATCTTCCATCGCGTGATTCCCGACTTCATGATCCAGGGTGGCGACCCCACGGGCACAGGCATGGGCGGTCCCGGCTATCGCTTCGGGGACGAGACCAAAGGCTCGCCGCACAAGTTCGGCAAGCCCGGCAAGCTGGCCATGGCCAACAGCGGCCCCGGCACCAAAGGCTGCCAGTTCTTCATCACCGTCGCGCCCACGCCCTGGCTCACCGGCAACCACACCATCTT
>JBAPYY010000519.1:0-1855 GCA_049284975.1 Occallatibacter sp. | reverse complement strand
CCAGCCCCTCACGAATCCAATCGCTCTGGATCTCTTCTGGCACGCCCGAAAACTCAGTGTGGCGATGCAGCGGCAACAAGCTCTCGCCTCGGCTCGCGCAGTAATGATGAAGCCCGTGCAATGCAATCGCGGCTCCGGCAGCCTCCATTGCGCGCATCCGCGCCCAGAATTCCGGGTCCGTTGGCGAAAGGTTTAGTTCAGTGTCCTGATTAGCGGGAATCACGGCAAGAATCGGCCGCAGGTGAAACTCCTCGATCAACGGCAGGAACCTCTGCCAGCGATCATGCGCCATCGTGGGACAAAGGTCGTCGAAGCGTAGGAGGTATTGCGCAGGTTTGGGAATCATCGTGCCGCCCCAAATATTGTTTGCTCGTCAGTCCTGACAAGGTTTGCTGGTTTCCGTAACTGTGCCTACTTATAACTCTATGCGCCGTCCGCAGAATCTTGCGGTAGCAGCTTCCGGGTCCAATACCAGAGAAAAAGGAAAGTACTGACAGTCCATAGCGAGGTCGCCAGGGCGATTCCAGCTACGCCAAACCAGCGCATCAGAACCAGATTCAAAATAACATCCAACCCCAGATTCAGTGCGCCGCAATAGAAAATTAAATCACTGCGGCGCATGGCAACCAAAAAGCGGTAAAACACGCGGCTCGAAACAAAAAAAGGAATCTGAATCGCGTACATGGCCAGCACAGGTGTGACCAGCGCCGTGTCGCGCGGGCCAAAGACGCCGTGCTGAAAAGCTGCACGAATCAGCAGGTGGGAGCCGGCAATCAGCCCCAATGCGATGGGCGTGGAAACCAGCGCCGTGAGCCGAACCCAGGTTCGCAAAGTATGCCGGCATCCGGCCCAATCCTTATGCGCGATCATGCGTGAAAAATGCGGAACCACTGCCGACGAGACAGCCCCGGCCAGCAGCGTGATTACCACGCTCACAAAACGATTGGCATAGGCCAGCGCTGAAACGCTTCCGGCAGGCAACATGGCGGCCATTGATTGGTCCACGAGCAGGCCACCAGAGGCTACCACTCCACTCAGCAGCACTGGCCCATACTGGCTCGCGACCTCCAGCGTAGCCTCGGTCGTTCCGTGCCACCAGAGGCGGAATCGATAGCCGCGCGAGTCCATCATCCACCCGACTACCGCAGCTTGAATCAATGCGCCTGCCAGGGTCGCGTAGACCATCGCCCAAATCCCCAACCTGCCGCTCAGCAGCACCGCTCCCAGGATGATCGCCACCGGAGTCGCTACTGGCGCCAGCGCGGGTAGCGCAAAGCGGTCAAAGGTGTTCAGAACGGCGGTGCAGTTGGTAGCAATGCCGGTGATGAGAACTACTGGCAGCAGCGCGTAAAAGAGCCGGATTGCCAGATCCATTTTTGCCGGTGGAAAGTGAGAGGCAATCAACGGAAAGAACCCGCGCGCGGTCAGAGCCATGACTACCGAGGCCGCGGCCAACAGCAGGCATACCCAGAGCATCGAGCTCGAAAGCAGCTCCTGCGCCCGCTCGTGGCCCTCCTGTTCCCTCACCCGCACCAGTGTGGGCACCATGGCCTGGTTCATCGATTCCGAAATCAAGTTGATAAGCAGGTTGGGAATCAAGAACGCTGCAAGAAAGGCGTCCATCGCATCCGAGCGGCCATAAACCCCGGCGACGGCGAACTCTTTGAATGTGGCGACAATCTTCACCACAATCCCCGCCGCCGTGACCGACGCTGCCGCTCGGAAGATGCGGCGATTGACACTGACGCCCTGAAAAGGCCGCGCGATTTGGGGAACCGAAGACATGCTAGCGGAGTTACTCGCCAGTCTAAATGATCGGCCGGGTGACCTGCGGAGGTACACTGCGCAAGGCCTG
>JBAPYY010000518.1:0-5726 GCA_049284975.1 Occallatibacter sp. | reverse complement strand
GGCTACGCGGTCGCGATACCAGCCGCCTCGCGTTTCCATTGCAAGCCCCGAAAGAGGTAGGATGGGAAGCCGGGAATCATTAAATCTTTGGGGGAAATAAATGCAAGGGAAGTTGGAATTGCTTCTGGGGCCGATGAGAAGCAACAAGACCGCTGAACTTTTGCGGCGAGCGGAAATGCGCCGTCAGTACGCCGGACAATACGTTATGGTTCTCAAGCCCAGCGACGACACCAAGGGCGGGCCGGGCGTTGTTGAGAGCCGCAATCCCATGGGCCACGGCAAGATGAACGCCGTGGAATTCAAGTCCAACAACCCATGGGAAGTTCTTCAGGCTATCGCCGAAACGGAAAAGAATATCGGCAAGCGAGTCGAGTGCATCGCCATCGATGAAGGCCAGTTCGTTGAAGGCCTCTTTGCTTTCGCGCGCTACCTACTCGATGCGGGCCACGACGTTCTCGTCGCCGGACTCGACCTCGACTTTCGCGCCATTCCCTTTGGAGAAATGCTCAACCTGTCCTGGTTTGTGAACGCTTACGGCGGCAGCATTACGGAATGCATCGCCTACTGCGCCTGCGGAAACCGCGCCTTTTATTCGCAGCGACTGATCAAGGGCCAGCCCGCGCCCTGGGACAGCCCCGTCAAGTTGCCAGGCGATTCCTACGAGCCTCGCTGCGCGGAACATTTCGTCCTGCCCGGGAGGCCACACTAAAGCAGAAGGTTATTCGCGGCTGCGCGGAACATCGAAACAAGTTGACGTTTTGAAAAGCCACAACTTCAAAGGCTACTGAAAGACCCAGCGCTTTGAAAGGGCACGACTTCAGTCGTGCCGAAAATAAAGCAAAATATGCATTGGGCTTTAGCCCCTGAAGTAAGACTGGGTACCACCTTCGCCGCGTCTTTGTTTTTACTGCTAAGGTGGGATATCAATAACTAAGAATATCGGCGCTCCAATTTATCGCGTCGCCACTACTCCTTCAACGTCACCGTAATCTTCCGTACATCGCCGCCCGCTGACGTAATCACAATCTCGCCCGTAGCCTTCTTGCGAATGCTCTTGAATTTATCGCCCCACTCCACCAGCACCAGCGCATCCGGAGTCAGCAACTCGTCCAGGCCCAGAGTTTCCAGTTGCCGCTCGCCTTCCAGGCGGTAAACGTCCAGATGGTAGAGCTTCACTGGACGCCCTTCGCGCTCGCCGGCGTACTCGTGAATCAATGTAAATGTAGGGCTGGTTACCTCTTCCGGCTCGGCCGCATCCAGCGCCTGTGCAATGCCCTTCACCAGCGTGGTTTTGCCCGTGCCCAGATCACCGCGCAGCAGCAGCAATTGCGGCGGCACCAGAAGCTTGGCCAGTTTACGGCCCACTTCAATGGTCTCCGCGCCGCTCTTGCTGGTGAATTCATGCGTCCGGGCAAATGCGGCAGGAGCTGCACTGGTCATTGAAAATCCTCTTGAAAGGCCGCGGCCTGTGACGACTCCGCCGGCAGCCCCTGTATCCAAAGATAACCGTTCAGACCTCGTGTTTCAAAGCGGAAAGCCCGCGCAAATTGCGCAATACTATCCGTCGCCAGTAGCGTGTGTTCATTTGCCGCCCGAACGGTCAAGTCCGCGGCCAGCCCATGCAAATAAACCGCCGCTTCCACCGCCGGTGCAGCTTCAGCAGGGTACTGCGCCAGCAATCCCGCAATCAATCCCGTCAGCAAATCTCCGCTGCCGCCCTTCGCCATTCCGGGATTCCCCGTCGTGTTCACAGCCACACGTCCGTCGGGATGCGCAATGAGCGTGCGCGCGCCCTTGAGTACCAGCGTAACGCCCGTGCGCAGTGCGAAACTGCGCGCAACCTCAAGCCGGTCGGCTTGCACCTCTGCCACGGTGACTCCGGCCAGCCGCGCCATCTCGCCGGGATGCGGCGTCAGCACCAGCGTGCGTCCTTTCGCCAGCTTGTTCAGCAGCACTGGCTTGGCCGCCAATATATTCAGCGCGTCTGCATCAATCACCGCCGGAATATTTGTCGCCGATAAGAGTCCTGTAGTGAATTTGACCGTCTCGGGATTTTGCCCCAACCCGGGTCCTATCGCCAGCACGGTTTTTCCAGCCGTGAGCGCGGCAAGAAAATCCGGCGCAAGATTCTCCGCAGAAATCTGTCCCGAGGCATTTGCCCCCAGAGGCCAGGTCATCAGTTCCGGCGCGACGGCTGCCACCAGCGGCATCGCGGGACCGGGAACCGCCGCCGTCACCAGTCCTGCCCCGGCGCGCAACGCACCCAAAGCAGCCATGGCGGGCGCGCCCGATTTGCCGCCAGCCGTTCCAAATGTTCCGCCCACCACCAGAACGTGCCCGAAGCCGCCCTTGTTGGCTGCTGCCGCGCGAGGCGCTTGCGTGAGCGAGAGAGAGGAGCCGGCCCAGTTCAGATTCAGACCCGAAACCATGGCTTCTTTCGGAGAACCGATGGGCGCCACCACAACGGGCTGCCACCAGTGCCGCGTCAGTTGCCCAAAGACGTGCGCCGGCTTAGGCGCGGTAAATGTGATCACAGCATCCGCGGGAAAAACCGGGCCGCTCGCAATGGCAGCGGTCTCGTCCGCCGCCCAGCCGGAAGGCAAATCCACCGCCAGAACCGGCGCTGTGCTGCCCTCCATCCACTTGAGCGCCGCCAGCGCCAATCCCTTCAGCGGCGGCTTGAATCCGGTGCCCACCACCGCATCGATAATCAGATCCGTTTCCAGCGCAGCCTCGTGCCCCGCCAGGTCTCCAGCCGTCTCAATGACGTGGACCAATCCGTGCGCCGGACTTGTCAGGTCGCGCCACGCCGTGCCCGCATCGCCCGCAAGCCCATCGCGTCCGCCCAGCAGCAGAGTGGTCACCTGCAGGCCGGCCCCGGCCAGCAGCCGCGCTGCCATCATGCCGTCGCCGCCGTTGTTCCCGCGCCCGCATAGCACCGTCACTCGCCGTGCCCGCGGAAATTCCTGCCGCGCGAACGCAGCCACGGCAGCCGAAGCCGCACGCATCAGCTCAATGGATGGAATCCAGAACCTCTCGGTAGTCAGCCGGTCACACGCCTGCATCTCGGCTGCGGAAAGAACGTTCATGGCAACCATGGTAGTGCATGAAGCCGGGGTTCATGTCTCTCTTTTTGCCGCAGCTTTCAAAAATCCCTCAGAACTCAATCCTCGCCTGAAACGCAATCATGCGCGGCGAACTGTCGCCGCCCAGCCCCACACCAAGCAATCCTGTCGGCGGCGAGATGGTGCTTTCGAGCGTGCCGAATTTCTCCGGGATATAAACTCCCGGAACGCCTGCCTCCACGTTGCTTGGCAAGGCAAAGTTCGGATGGTTGAACGCATTGAAAACCTGCGTATCGAATCGCAGCGACACCCCTTTTGTCAGCGAAAACTTTTTCGTCAAATAAATGTCCGAGTAAGTGAAGTGCGGCCCGCGCACCGTGTTGCGGCCCGCATCGCCAAATTGGCAATTGGAAGCTGAATCGCCTCCCGTGCATCCGCCCGAAGTCGGATCGACGGCCGAGACGAAAGCCTCTGGATTCAGCCACTGTTTTGTGCCTGCCACCGTCACACCGGAGTAAGGCGTCTTCCGGTAGAGCGGCACGCCGGGAACTCTGCGCGCAAATTGCGGCCCGCTGCTTTGAAAAACGCCGTTGCCATTAGCCGTATAAGGTTGGCTGAGCACCGTGAATGGAAGTCCGCTGTGAAGAAATGCCGTTTCGGAAAACGACCAGCCGCTGAAAATTGTGCGCAGCAGCGCATGGGAAGACGAAAACGGGACCGCGTATATTCCAAAAGCGGAGATGTTATGGCGCACGTCATAGTCGCAATCTCCATACTGGCGTCTTAGCCCGCCCGGCAGCGGCGAAAGAATTCCCTGGCTGGAAAATGAAAGCAGCCCTCCATTCGACACCTCGTCCAGACAATGACTGAAGGTGTAATTCGCTCGCAAAGTCAACCCGCCTATCTGTTCGGTAAAATTTGTCTGCAAACCAGAATAGATGCTGTTCGCATTGGTTTGAAACTCATTCACGCTGCCAAATCTTTGATCGAGCGGCTGCTGATATGGATAAGGCGCAAAGCATCCTGGGCAGACCGTCTGGTAGCCGTTCAACTGCACCTGATATGGCTCATGGATGCCGCGCGTGCCAACATAATCGATCCGCGCCGCGCCCTTTGCGCCCACCCGCTGCTCCACTCCGAAGTTATATTGGTAATAATACGGCGTCTTGAGTGTGCCGCTGGAGAAAGTATTCATGCTGACGGCCAGAGGGCATGTCGGCGCGCCCGAGGCAATTCCCGCGCATGGTGCCCCACCCTCACTGAAGACTTGCTGAAAGCTTTGGTTGGCATCAACGGTTGCATCGACCGCGCTGCCGGTCACATTCGGCGCTATCCCCGTGCCGCCCACCTGCCCGCCAATACCGCCGACAAAGGTTGGTGAGTAAGGTGCATTGGTCGCGGCAAGGTCGGCTACCTGCGCCGGAATAATGTCGTTGAAGACGCCAAACCCCGCGTGCATCACCATCCCACGGGTAAGCTGGTAAGCCATTGAAACGCGAGGCTGCCACACCAGCAGAGGCGTCGCCGGAAAAAGCCCATTAACCCCGGTCTGAATTACCCGGTCGAGAGGCTGGCTTGCGCTGTGCGAAAGGTCAAGAAACGACCCTGCCGGGCGCGCAAACAGCCGTTGTTGATTCACCGGATTGGTATTCCATGTTGTCCGCATCCCTGCCGTCAGCGTGGCGCGCTCCGTGGGCTTGTACGTATCCATCGCATAAAAGTCAAGATTGCCGGCTGCGACTCGTTCCTTCAGCGAAACGGGGAACGTCTGGCTCGCGGTGTATGCCGCGCCATAAGTAAACTCGGCAAGATCGTTGTAAGTTACAGTAGGCACAATTCCTTCGCCCAGATCGTAGTCACTTGCGTCGATGCGCCGTGTATTGACGCCAAACTTATAAGTGTTCTTGCCCCTCGTCCAGATGAGGTTATTGTTGATCTGCCATTGCGTCACCTTGCGCCCTTGCGGATAGGTGTTGTCATTGCCTCCGATGGTTGTAAACGGGGCATTGTTGGTGCCCGCCATCAGCACGATGGGAAAGCTCTGCTGGACCTGTGCGTAGTTGTTCGGCTCGAATACGCTTGAATACCAACTCGCCCCGGGATTGAACTGATTGACGAGATTTTGATTGAATAGATGTGTATAACCCGCTACCAGCGTGTATTGCGGCTGCGGAGAGTAAGAGTTGAACATCGAGTTAATTGGATCGGTATAAGCGGCTTGTAATCCTGTGTCACTCTGGAAGCGGTACCAGACGCTATTGTGCGCATCGATAGTGTGGTCGATTTTTACCACGATAAGATTTTCGGTGTCGCTGTTAGTGAGTGACTCCTGCCGCTGATTGGCGCAGCCGGAGCCGTCGAAAACGTTCGTGGGGGATTGTGTGCCGAGAGACGCGCCATTCTCATCCAATGGGCAGGAGAGAACAGGAGTTGGGGTGCCCGTCGTATTTGTGTAGAGATTGAACATCGATTGGTAAAAGGGAATCTCTCCCGGCTGCGCCTGCGCCAACTGCCCCAGCACATAACTCTGATAGGCAGGCGTCGGAACAACAACCTGCGAAACCAGCGGCAATGCAATCCTGATGCCCTCGTAGTGTGTAAAGAAGAATAACTTATCTTTAATAATAGGCCCGCCCACGCTCACGCCGAATTCATTCACCG
>JBAPYY010000517.1:0-3000 GCA_049284975.1 Occallatibacter sp. | reverse complement strand
GGGTGCTTGATCGGAGCACTGCCAACAGAACTGGATTCCTTTTGTAAGAGGCAAGAAAGAGTGAGGGGAATGAAGAAGTTTTGGGTTTTCACGATTCTGCCCATCGGCGTCTTTTGTACTCTGTTGTCATTCAGCCCGCTGAAAGCCAATGCAGATGCGATCGGATCCACGGTCACCTTGGAGCTTACCGGCGTTCAGGGAGGGAGTTACGGAAACGATTACGTCTATCCCTACTATCTCAGCGTCAACGGCGCTTCGCCCTCGTTGCCGATGATGTGTATCAGTTTCGACAATGACATCAGTTTTGGCGAGAGCTGGACCGCGACCATTACCGCGCCTTCAGGGCCACTGCAGGAAGAAGCGGTGTGGCTTTTCAACGACGACAATGCGGCTATTGCCGCCGGCGATACCGCCCAGCAGATTGCCGACCAGTGGGCAGCCTGGGAGCTGTTCTCGACCAACGCGCAGAATGAGACCGCACCCGCCGGCGCTGCAACTCAATTGGCTCTTGCTGAGGCTGCTTACGCGTCGGAGCCGGCAAGTTTCTATAGCGGCTTTGTAATCTACATCCCGACGGCTGGCAGTCAGCCTTTAGGTGACGACGTGCCTCAGAACTTCATCGGATTTGCCCCCGCGCCCGAGCCCGGCACCCTTGTTCTGCTCGGTACCGGCATCCTTGGACTCGCAGGGTTTTTGTATCGCAAGAGGCGTTCTGCCTGAAATGTAGTTCCGCGGTCTTCCGCGGAACCACCAGAGGTATTGCTCGACAAACCCCGGCAGTCTGCCGGGGTTTGTCGCTTTGTCGATCACTAATCTCTTCCGCTTGAATGGGCCTCATATGAAAGTCGCCAGTGGCGGGATTATGAAGGGTACCGTGCTTTTGGTGCATTGAGATTACTTGGGTAACGTCCATTGGTTATGTTGTACATCTGATTAGACTTTGCTACGCTTGCTGGCAGCAAATCCTTAATCAACCAAGTTATGGAATTGCGAGTCTCAAGAAGACAGCCTGTGCATTTATTCGCAGCACGAGCAACTGATTCGCCACGCGACGCATGCCGGTTAGCAAGCTGTGCGCTTCTGACTAAGGCCCAGTTACGAGCCGGAACGTCTGCTGCAGCCGGCAATGAAAGGGTAAAGGATGACGAAGTTTGGAGTATGCAAGATTCTCTCCATTTGCGTGTTTTGCGCTCTTTTGCTGCTAGCCCCGCTCGCTGTTCACGCAGATACGGTGACTCTGACAGCCGTTAACTTCGGGCCTATGTCTGGAACGGCGCCTGGGTGGGGTAACGTGTACCCCTATAATTTCGCCGTCTCCGGCACAACAGGCACCGTCCCGCTGATGTGCATCAGCTACGAGAATGACGTTCAGAAGGGCGAGAGCTGGACAGCGACGATTACGGCGGTTACGAGTAGTGCGCTGTATGAAGAATCGGCATACATCCTCTCCGAGATCGGCGCTTATGGCGCGGTAGATGTGCAGTGGGCAAACTGGGAACTGAATGATCCAGGCGATCAGTTGTTGGAGGGTACGATAGCTGGCTTGTCACCCACGGACCAGAGCAACATAGCCTTATTGCAGAACAGTGCGGAGACTTTTGTCCTGGATAATCCCAACTCACCCCTTTATTCCGATTACACGATTTATGTACCAAATGGTGTCGGGTCTCTCTCAGATGGCGCGCCAGATGGGATACCTCAGACCTTGATTGGGCTTGCGCCTTCGCCCGAGCCTGGCAGCTTAATCTTGCTCGGAAGCGGCATGCTCGGCTTTGCGGCCTTCTTTTACGGCAGAAAGCGCAAAGCGAAAAGTGTCTAGAAAGGCGCATGAGGCGAGCCGCATGCGGAGCAGTTCTGCGACTGGCTTGTATTTGATAAGCGATAGGATGTGCTGCAGCCGTCGTATTGAAGAGTGAGATGCGTGTAAGCATAGGGGATTTCAGAATCCTTTGAACGGCCGCAAGAGAGGATTTGTTCGTGGTGAAGAACTTTCTGAGGTATGCACTCGGATTGCTTGGTATCCTGTTTGGCACATGTACCACCGCTCATGCTCTTATGTTCAGGAGCAGCCCCGAGGTCGACCCTGGACTCGCGATCAGTGCCCTCACGCTTCTTGCGGGATCGCTTGCGGTCCTGGGCATTCGGCGCGGCAAGTAGCCTAAATATTGAAAATGAACTCAGATCGCAGATCGGCTGAAATCAGCCGTCCCTATTCAACTGTCTCTTTCCTTCTACCGAGCCATCTTCTGGGGCGCCTTTATTTATTTGGCTCACTGATGGCGCTTGAATACTTACTCTGCTTTTCGGGCAGGGGACAGTCTCCCGGACATCTGAGGATCTTTGGAGTCATCACCGACCTGTACGGTCAGATTCCCCTCTTTGCCTTTGTGATGTTCCTAGGTTTCGGCCACTCCACATGGAAAGTTCAAAAAGGAAATATACCGTTCGGTCGCATCTTTTTTGGAATCCATCTTCTTTTCATGTCAGCAGTCCTTTCCATTACCATGGCGAAGCAAGAAGGGATGGGCTGGCTGCTTTTCGATACCTCCAGCTACATCAAGAGCTCTCTTTACCTGCTCGGGACCATACTGTTGGCCCTGGCTTGTGTCCCGCCGCGAAGCTGGCTCAGGGCGATTCGCTCGACCGGCCGGTTGTGGCTGTATTCGTCTCTTGCAGGCGTGGCTGGATGGTTTCTAGGTTCCCCGATCAAACTATTGTGGGCCGCGACGAGCACAGCTCAGAGCGGCATGATGCAAACCGGAACCCTATATGCGGTAAAGGAGATTCTAAGCGCATTTATTCCCGCTGTCGTCATCGATCCGGCTTCTTTCACCGTCGGAACTCCTCGTTATCTGGTCACCATTGCAGCTGGGTGTTCAGGAGTGGAAGGCCTTGGACTCGTCTTTCTTTTCACTTCTATCTGGCTTTGGTATTTCAGGAAAGAGTACCGCTTCCCGCAGGCTCTTCTGCTCATTCCATGCGCGCTGGGGTGCATTTGGC
>JBAPYY010000516.1:0-2331 GCA_049284975.1 Occallatibacter sp. | reverse complement strand
GCCATGAGGAGTCCATACAGAACATTGCGGATCAGTCCGGCCCTTCTCGTCCCGTTCGCACTCGCTTGCCCCTTAGCTCTGTCGGGACAATCGGCAATAGTTAAGGCGCAACTTCCGGAAGCGCCTGCTCCAACGCTCGTAGCGCAGGCCCGCCAAAGTGCACCACCTCAAGACGCGGCCAGCCAGGCGCCGGCCACATCAGCAAATCGGTCTTCGAGCAGCGATCATCCGCTCCTCACCCAGGCCCAGGCCGAGCAATTGGCCATCAAGAACAACCCGCGGGTCAGCATTGCTCGCCTGCTTGCATTGGCCCAGCACCAGGTTGTTCGCGAAGCGCGGTCGGCCGAGTTGCCCACGTTAGTCGGCAACGTCACCGCCGAGGATGCAGAAAATGGCAGTCGCATTTCCGCGGGTTCCCTCACCGCTTCACGTCTCATCGAGCACGCTGGTGCGGGAGGCGAACTCACTCAGCTCATTACGGACTTTGGAGAAACCAGGAACCTTGTTGCATTTTCAAAGCTTGAAGAAAAGGCGCAAAATGCCAGCGCTTTGGCTACCACCGAAGACATCGTTCTGGTGGCTGATCAGGCATTCTTCAACGCTCTGCAGGCGCAGGCGCTCTTGAAAGTTGCAGACCAAAACGTTCAAACCCGTCAGACGACCGAGACGCAAATTAGCGAATTGACCAGGAACAAGCTCAAATCAACTCTCGATTTGAGCTTTGCCGACGTGAACCTTTCGCAGGCCAAACTCCTGCAGCTTGACGCGCGGAATAACGTGGACTCGTCGATGGCTGCCTTGGACGCTGTACTTGGACTCGACCGCCAACTCACGTACGAACTTGTCGATGACAATGCTCAACTGAGCGCACCGCCCCCGGATGCCGATCAGCTTCTGCAACTGGCGCTTCAGCAACGCCCCGACCTGCAGGCTTTGCAGTACGGTCAGCAGGCAGCGGTCAAGTTCAGCCATGCACAGCGCGACCAAATGCTGCCGACAATCAGTGCTGCCGGCACTGCCGGAGGCGTGCCAGTCCGTCCGGGCGAGTATTACACCACCAGCTGGTGGGGCGCTGCGGGTGTCAACATGAGCATTCCGATCTTCAATGGCTTTCTCTATTCTGCGCAGGCCAAAGAAGCATCAATTCGCGCGCAGGCAGCCTCTGAGCAGAGCCGCGATCTACGCGACCAAATTGTGCGGGATGTGCGAACAGCGTGGCTGCAATCGAACACCGCGTATCAGCGCGTGACCGTGACTGCCGAATTGCTGAAGGAGGCAAACCTTGCGCTTCAACTCGCACAAACTCGCTACCAATTGGGCCTTAGCTCGATTGTGGAACTGAGCCAGGCGCAGTTCCAGCAAACCGATGCGGCGATCGGCAACACAGATGCGCAATACCAGTACCGGCTCGCGCTTGCCACGCTCAATTACCAGATTGGAGCTACTCCATGATTGAAAACTTCAAGCTCAAAGTATTCCGCATCGTCGCGGACAATCTGAATTTTCGCGGGGCTGCTGAGGAACTTCACATCACACAGCCCGCAGTTACGGCTCAGATCTGCTGACTGCACAAATCGTTCAAGCCCTCCCGATACTTCGGGAGGGCATCCGAAAGAAGTCATTCCGTTACGTGCCGATGCGCACTCGCCATCTGTGGTTGTATCGGTGACGTGTACGTTCAGAGGATCGATCGCGGCGCTCTCAAAGCCGTGAACTCGCGCGCGGCTGCGATGCAGGATGGGTGGAAGGCCCCAGTAAGTGAGATGGGGCAGAAAGGGAGGAATCCGAAGAAGGGTTCTTCAGCAATTTGGCGAGATTTGGCGAAGGAGGAAGATGAAGTGGCTGTAAGTGCTTGATTCTTTGGTGGACGCGGTAGGAATCGAATTATCAACCAAATGTATTTTCAACAACATGCAGGTCAGTGGATGACAACTAAGACAGTGCAAAGCAGCCTAAATCGGATTAACAGAGCGCAAACGGAGCGCAGAAACCAGATCGCAGACCCGGGCAATCTGCGTCAGTGCCTACAACCCCCGCGCAACCAGTTCAAGGGTGTGGTGCCCAGTCAATTTCTCGGGCGCTACCTACTCTAGTTGCGACATCCCTGAAGCGGATGTCGGTCGCATAGACCTCTTCCCAGCACGCTCGCGCATTGCGTCCATCCCCTGCCTCTTCGAATCTCAAACCCAACTCGTAAAGATCGTCGAGGTGCTTTTCGCTCCTACCGGCCAGAAGGTACTGCTTCATTGCCGCTTCCAGCATCCCTAATCGGACAAAACAACGAGCCAGAAGCACGTAAATTTCCTCTTTTGACCGATAGGACTCAAAGCC
>JBAPYY010000515.1:0-1947 GCA_049284975.1 Occallatibacter sp. | reverse complement strand
GCTTCCAGCACAGAACTGGACCGTCTTGGCTCTCTGCTCTCAACCAGCCGGACATCAACAATCCTGTCGAAGCAACAAGTATGCCTCTGCGCATCAAATTGGTTTCGGCGCCCCAGTTCAACCCCCGCCCCCTTTCATGCGATTGTCTTCGCCTCCAAGCTGTTGCTTTGACCTTCAGTCCCTCACAAGCATGCGCTGCAACTGCTCCAATGTCTGGCCCTTGGTTTCTGGATAGAAAAAGAGCACCACCACGAATTGAATCGCGGTCATAGCCGCAAAGAACGTGAAGGGTGCGCTTCGTCCCAGGCTGACTACCAGTACTGGAAACTCAAGTGCAATCAGCGTGTTCATGATCCAGTGACTGGCGTTGCCCACGCCCTGCCCCTTGGAACGCACGTGGTTGGGAAAGACCTCGCCAATGTAAACCCAGATCACCGCACCTTGCGAAAGCGCGAAGAAAGCAATATAGGTTACGAATATCCAGACCAGGGCGCCGGGGTGGGAGTGCGTTCTGAACAGCCATGAGACTGCCCCCAGGCAACTGGCCGTGCCCGCGGCGCCTACCAACAGCAGCGTTTTGCGGCCAAGCTTGTCGATCACGGACATGCCCACCATTGTGAAGATGAGATTGGTGAGGCCGATGGCGATAGCCTGCTGGTCGCCAGAGATCTGACTGAAACCTGCTGATGCAAAGATGCTGGGCAGGTAATAGAGGATGGCGTTGATGCCGGCCAGTTGGTTGAATGCGCCAATAGTGATGGCCAAGAATAGCGGGTAGCGATATTTCCAGCGGAAGACCGGCTCGTGCGCAGAAGTGTGCTCCTGCTCAAGGGCAGAGCGGATATCCGCAAGTTCAGCTTCTGGATCGGGCTCGCCCATCAGTTTGAGGACGGCCAGGGCTTCATCGATTCGATTCTTCGAGGCCGACCAGCGTGGGCTGCGTGGAATGCCGAACAAAAGCACCAGAAAGCCGAGTGCTGGCACGGCCGCGACACCCACTTGCCATCGCCACTCAGTTGCGCCCAAATGCAGCAGGCGAATGAGGTAATTCGACGTGTAGGCCACTAGGATCCCGAAGACCACATTGAACTGGAAGGCGCCGACAAGCCGTCCGCGCCATTTGGCCGGGGATAGCTCTGCAATATAAACCGGCCCCAACACCGACGAGGCTCCAATGCCGAGCCCGCCAATCAAACGGAACACCATCAGCGACGGCCAACTCCACGCCAAGGCACTGCCGATGGCGGAGATCACGTAGAGCACCGCTGTAATGCGTAGTGTTTCGCGCCCACCCAGTTTCTGCCCGGCCACGCCAGCGCCAAATGAGCCGGCTACAGTGCCGATGAGGGCGATGGCTACCGTCCAGCCCTTGGCCTGCGGGCTCAGGTTGTAAAGCTTGACCAAAGCATCAATGGCACCGGAGATCACTACCGTGTCGAAACCGAAGAGCAGGCCTCCGAGCGCGCCGGTCAGCGTTGCCTTGATCAGGCTGGAATTGGGTCGCATTGCCTGTTGCCTCCGATACTGCTAACTCTGTTGCGTCAAAGCACCTGCGCGTTCCACCAGTTCAACGACCTGCAAGCGAATTTCCTCCGGCAATCGAGGTGTCGCGGATACGTGCCTCACCACCCAGTTCGAGAGCAGGTTGGCGAGTTCCAAGCTGTGTTCCGGCGCCCAGCCCTGCATGATTCCGAACAATAAGCCAGCGGCAAACGAGTCGCCAGCGCCAACCGGGTGAACCAGTCTCTGATCCAGCGCGGAGTCCGGGAGGCCGAGCAGTTTGCCGTCGCAAGCGAGCAGCGCGCCTTTCGCGCCGCGTGTGATCGCGACAGCATCCAGTGAGAAAGCCGCGCGCAGTTTCTCCATCAACAGACGGATCCGCTCTTGTCGGTCGCATGGTTGCGGAGCCAATCCCAACAACTGACACACTTCTTCAAGATCGGCGTC
>JBAPYY010000514.1:0-1703 GCA_049284975.1 Occallatibacter sp. | reverse complement strand
AGGCAGGCCCGCGCCATCGCGCTCTGGCGCAGTTGATCACTGCTCTCGAAAACAGTAAGACCGCTCCGACTCTGAAGGACTCACTGCACCGGGCTGCAAAAACAATCACAGTGCCCACGCTCGGCATCACCGGAACCGGCGGCGCAGGCAAGTCGTCGCTTACTGACGAACTCATTCGTCGCATTCGCTTTGATCAGGGCGACGCGCTTGAGATCGCCATTATTTCGATCGACCCATCGCGCCGCAAATCGGGTGGCGCGCTCCTGGGCGACCGCATTCGCATGAACGCAATCGGTCCGTGGAGCGGCCGGGAACGAGTCTTCATGCGCTCCCTCGCAACTCGCGAAGCCGCCTCTGAAATTTCGCTGGCGCTGCCCGAAGTAATCGCGGCATGCAAGGTTGCCGGTTTCAATCTGATCGTTGTAGAGACCTCCGGCATCGGCCAGGGCGATGCCGCCATCGTGCCTTTGGTCGATCTCAGCCTCTACGTCATGACGCCGGAATTCGGCGCTGCATCCCAACTGGAAAAAATCGGCATGTTGGATTTTGCCGACTTTGTCGCCATCAATAAATTTGATCGCAACGGTGCGCTCGACGCCCTTCGCGATGTCTCAAAGCAAGTCCAGCGTAATCACGACTTATGGAGCAAGCAGCCGGAAGAGATGCCGGTCTACGGTACCCAGGCCTCGCGCTTCAACGACGACGGCATAACCGCGCTCTATCAGGGATTGCTGCCGAAACTCGAAGAACTCGGGCTTCCGGTCAAACCCAGCAAACTTGCCGCCGTCAGTGTGAAATTTTCGTCCGGCAAGAACGCGATCATTCCGCCCGAACGTAATCGCTACCTGGCTGAAATCGCTGACACTGTGAATGGCTATCACAAGTTTGTCGCGCAGCAGGTCAAGCTCGCGCGCGAGCGCCAGCAGTTGCAAGAATCGAAGCGCATGTTATCCGCTGCCGGAAAAACTTTCGAACTCGACAAACTGGATGAACTAATCGCCGAGCGCGAGACCCAGCTTGACCCTGGCGCAAAAGACTTATTAGTCGCGTGGCCGTCGCTGCAATCCGCTTATGCCGGCGAACATCATGGAGTCAAGAGCCGCGGCAAAGAGAGCCTCACTCAGCTTGTTTCCACGAGTCTTTCCGGCACTAAAATCCGCAAGGTCGCGCTGCCGCGGTTTGAAGATCACGGCGAAATCCTGCGCTTTCTAATGCTGGAAAATGTGCCGGGATATTTCCCTTATACCGGCGGCGTTTTTGCATTCAAGCGCGAGAACGAAGACCCGACCCGCATGTTTGCCGGCGAAGGCGATCCATTCCGCACCAATCGCCGTTTCAAGCTAGTCTCGGCAGGCCTGGACGCCAAACGCCTTTCCACTGCCTTCGATTCGGTTACTCTCTACGGCTCTGATCCCGCTCTGCGTCCCGATATTTACGGCAAGATAGGTAACTCTGGCGTATCGATTGCTACCCTCGATGACATGAAGGTTCTCTACGATGGCTTTGACTTATGCGATCCGGCGACCTCGGTATCGATGACCATCAACGGGCCTGCGCCAACCATTCTCGCCATGTTCATGAACACCGCTATCGATCAGCAGATTGAGAAATTCCGTATCGACGCCAAACGTGAACCGACCTCAGTGGAAGCCGCCGAGATCACGGCGAATGTTTTTGAAAATGTGCGCGGCACGGTGCAGGCC
>JBAPYY010000513.1:0-1841 GCA_049284975.1 Occallatibacter sp. | reverse complement strand
GTCTTCACGTTCATTGATCCCTGCCTTTATAGGTCCGTTTATTTGCCCGCCCCAACCGGCTGGAGCTGCGTCGGCTTCTCCGGCGGCAAGGTGACGATCACCTCGTTGGGTTTGGCATAGTGCAACTGGTCCCGCGCCACCTGACCGATAGCGTCCGGGTTGGACTTGAGTCGTTCTACGCGGTCGCGCAGGCGCGAATTTTCCTGATTCAGGTCGTCAATCTCCTTGCGCAGCTGGCGATCTTCAACTCGCTTCTGCTCCCAGATTGACACTCCGTTTTTACCGTAAACCACGTGCCAGACGAGCAGCACAACCAGCGCACCAACGGCAGCGGTCGCGGCCGGTCGCCACCAGCGCCGCGCAAAGTTGAGTGCCTGCACAGACAGAGGCACAGCCTCGCCTTCTGATTTAATCTTCCCGGTTTGCGTTTTCGTATATAGAGATTTATCGTCAACCAATTCCATTCCCTCAGGGGCTAAAGCCCTCGCCTATTTTGGCGTTCCTCCGGCACGACTGAAATCGTGCCCTTTCAAAACTTCGACCGCTTGCCTGTAAAGTTGTGCCCTTTCAAAACATTGGCCGCTTGCGTCTGAAGCTGTGCGTTTTCAAAACAAGGAGCATTCCAAACACTGCGAATTCGAGTCTTTTGAAAATCAGCTCGCTAACTGATGACGAATTTTTCCGCCGCGGCCTTCAACGTCTCCACGTCGTGCTCGCTGCGCGCTTCTGTGTAGGCCCGCACCACCGGCTCTGTTCCGGAGAGGCGGTAGCAAACCCATGAGCCGTCGGCGAGAATCAGCTTCAGCCCGTCGGTCCTGACCACTTGCGTGACCTTGTGCCCGCTCAACTCAGTTGGATCAACCTTCAACTTCTCAGTGAACGCGGCCATGCCCTGCTGGGTCAAGCGGAAGTTCTCCCGAATGGGATAGAAGGAACCAACCTTGGCAAACAGCTCCTTGAGTTGGACTCCGAGAGTCTTGCCGCGCGCAGCCACCATCTCGGCCACCAGCAGACCAGCCAGCACACCGTCTTTCTCCGGCACATGGCCGCGAATGGTCAGTCCCGCCGATTCCTCGCCGCCTATGGCGATTTTGTCTCCGTTAATCAGCTCGCCAATGTATTTGAAGCCCACCGGCGTTTCGTAAAGCGGAACCTTGTGATAATCGGCCAGCGCATTGATCAGATTGGTCGTCGCCACACTTTTGGCCACACCGTTTCGCCAGCCGCGAGTCTCCACCAAGTAGTCGAAGAGCAGTGCAATGATGTAGTTCGGCTGGATGAAAGTTCCATCCGCATCCACAATGCCGAATCGGTCTGCATCGCCGTCAGTGGCGATTCCCAACACCGCGCCGGTCTCCTTCATCTTCGCCCGCGCGTCGTCCAGCAGCTCGCCTGACGGCTCCGGCGCGTGGCCGCCAAACAAAACATCCCGGTAATCGTGGACCGTTTCGATCGGCACGCCGGCCTCGCGCAAAATCTCCGAGCTGTAGCCGCGCCCTGCGCCCCAGAACGGGTCGTAAACCAGCTTGATGCCCGACTTCGCAATGGTTTTCAAATCCACGAGCTCTGCCAGCCGCCTGAGGAATGTTGGCTTCACATCGGCGGTTTCGAAGCCGTTAGCCGGCGGATCTGCGCTAGGAATCGCTGTTCCGGCAGCGTAAATCTTCGCAACCGCAGCTTCAATCTGTTTGGTCACTTCGGGCAGCGCCGGAGCTCCATCGTGCGTGGAGAACTTGATGCCATTATATTCCGGCGGATTGTGCGAAGCGGTGAAGTTGATGGCCCCCGAGGTCTTGAGCGTGCGCACCGCGTAAGCAATGGCGGGGGTGGGCGCGGCTTCG
>JBAPYY010000512.1:0-6655 GCA_049284975.1 Occallatibacter sp. | reverse complement strand
GGCCATCCGGGACCGAGCACAACTTCCATTTCGCCCGCCGGAGCGGCCACTGCGCCGAGCTGCAGAATCGCCCCACGCGCGGCCTCGCGGGCCAGGCTCTCCGGGCTTTTGCTCGCAGTAAACTGTTCGAGGCCGGCACGCCCGCCGCCGCCGGCCGTGCCTTTGGTGGTGTTTGCGTCCTCTTTGGCGATGACGAAAACGTTGAGACGGCACAAGGGCTGGGTATCGCTGGCCAGAGCGCCGTCAGATGCGGCAATCAGAATTCGGCGCAGCTCCTCGGAGTAGCTGGCGCGCACCTGCACAATGCGCGGATCATAGGCGCGCGCGGCGCGGTCCGCGCGCAGAATCAGTTCGAGTCGCGCGGCGAGGTCCAGATCGTAACCGCCCAGCGGGACGGGATAAAGATCGGCAGCCGGCGGCTCTGTGAATCCTTGCACGGGCTGTTTCGCAGGGCCGGACGCGATGAGCGCAGCGGTGCGTGCGGCGTGGAGCAGACGCTCGGGGCTGAGGTTATCAGTGTAGGCGTAGCCGGTGCGTTCTCCGCTGAGCACGCGAATGCCGCAGCCTGCGCTGACGCCCTGCGAGGCGGATTTGACGATCTGCTCATCCACGCCGAGCGCGGTGGCCGTCATCGATTCAAAGTAGAGGTCGGCATAGTCGCCGCCAGCCGAGAGCGCCTCGCCCAGGCAGCGCTCGAGGAGCCGGTCGGTGATGCCGTACTTGTCAAAAAAGTAACGCTGATGACTTGGAGTGGGGGAAGCTGCCATTATGCTCATCGTGTCTCTAAGTTTACGCCTTTGCCGGATTGCGAGGGGAGGGATTGCTGGGTCGCAGTTGCGTCTGGCTCCGGAGGATAAGGCTCGATATGCTCCTGCCCCGATGCGCTATCAAAGGTCAATAACAGGGCGGCACGGTCGGGATAGTAGCGAAGCAGGGTGCGATCCTCTTCCGCACCCAGATCGTGCGCAAAAACCATGCGCCCGCAAAGTGATCCCGCACAGGCGAGGGCTCAATTAACACAAAATTGCTTTAATATGGAACGATATGGCCGTGGAGCTCAGCATAGTAATCCCCTGCCTCAACGAGGCGGAGACGCTGGCAGTCTGCATCCGCAAAGCACAGCGGTATATTGAGCGGTCGGGGCTGACTGCCGAGATTGTCATCGGCGATAACGGTTCCACGGACGGCTCACAAGAAATTGCAGCCAGCCTTGGAGTGAGGGTTGTCGCCGTTCCGACGCGCGGGTATGGCGCCGCGCTTTACGGAGCGGTATCTGCCGCCCATGGGCGCTATTGCATTTTGGGAGACTCCGATGACAGTCATGACCTGGAGAACCTCGATGCTTTTGTCGGAAAGCTGCGCGACGGTTACGACCTAGTGGTGGGAAATCGGTTCGCAGGCGGCATCGAGCCTGGCGCGATGTCGTGGAAGAACCGCTACATCGGAAATCCGGTCCTCTCATTCATCGGAAGGCTTTTTTTTCGAGCCGAGGTGAGAGATTTCCATTGCGGCCTGAGAGGCTTTTCCAAAAGCGCCTTTGATCAGATGGATTTAAGAACCACGGGGATGGAATTCGCCTCTGAGATGGTGATCAAGGCCAAACTCATTGGGTTGAAGATGACCGAGGTTCCCACCATCATGAGCCATGACGGCCGATCGCGTGCGCCGCACCTTCGGCCCTACCGCGATGGCTGGCGGCATCTTCGCTTCATGCTGATGTATAGCCCACGCTGGCTCTTTCTGTACCCTGGAATTCTTCTGATCTTGGCGGGGCTGGCTGGATGCGTCTGGCTTGTGCCGGGGGTGCGGGCCGCTCACGGCAACGAACTCGACATTGATAAGCTCCTTTACGCGTTTGCCGCGGTGCTTTTGGGCTTTCAACTGGTTGCCTTTGCGGTGTTTACTAAGGTCTTCGCCATCTCCGAGGGCTTGCTTCCGGAGGATCCGCGCTTGAATCGCGCCTTCAACTACATCACGCTCGAAATAGGCGTTGCGGTTGGTTGCTCGTTGATAGCACTGGGGGTGGGTGGATCAATCATCGCGGCCATGGTTTGGGCCAAAGCGAGTTTTGGCTCCTTCGACGCCGGCTACATGCTGCGCATTGTTACACCGTCTGTCTTCTCGCTCACCTTGGGTGTGCAGATTGTTTGTTGCAGCTTCTTTCTGAGCATTCTGGGGCTACGGCGGCACTAAAGATACTCTCAAAGCTGACGGCATCGCCGTATCCCGATGTAGTTATGCATGGAAGCCATTGACGCCCGACTGCTATACAAGGAGATGTATTTTGAAATTCTTCAGTTCAATTAGGGAGGATCATTTAGAAGAGTTTCAAGAGAATGATCGCAGTGCGGCGCGTCCCCAATCTGTGCGGGACCGCATGTTCACCGCAGTTTATGCCCTCGCTCTTGCCTTGTCGATTTGGGTCTGGTTCATCGCCGTTCGCGCTCCGCTTTGGGTGGATGAGACTGCCACGTACTGGCAAATCAAAGCAGGCTTCTGGGGAATATGGCCCCGCCAGTTCTTGACTCTTTCGTCGCCCGAGTATGGTTACGTTCTTTGGCTTTCGGCAAAGCTATTTGGAACCAGCGAAATCGCCCTTCGAACTCCATCCATTCTCGCCATGCTCGGAGCGGCCTATCTGTTGTATCGTGCGGCCCGCGAGCTATTCTCGCGCGATTGCGCCATCCTCGCGGCTATCATCTTCTGTCTTGATCCAATTGTGGTTTTCGCGGCCATTGACGTCCGTCCCTACGCATTTGCGGCGCTGGCGACGAATGCCACCATTTTTATTCTCTTTCTCTTAAGGCGCAACGGCACAAATTGGCTGGCAGCCCTGTTCGGTCTCTCGGCGGCATGCATTATCTGGTTTCATTTTTTGTTTGTCGTGTTCCTGCCAGCCCTCGTTCTTTGCTTTTTTGTCCTCAAGATTGGCGATCGCAAAACGGCGTGGCGGCAGTTCAGTGTTGCTCTCGCAGTGTTTGCTCTGGCGTTCTTGCCGGTCATTCCTTTGATGATGTCTGCGCTTCACAACGTTCATTCCCACGTTAGCGAGCCTGCTCCGACTCTCGGGCGCCTGGCGTGGACGCTTGCGCCGGGATGGCTGTTGCCCTGCCTCTGCGGCACCGGCTTTGCCGCTTTTCTAGTGTCCGCGGCGGCGCGGCCGCGCGAATCAAAAAAACAATATAAAGACAGACCCATTCTGTTGTGTGTATCACTGGCGTTCATCCCGGTTTTTATTTTGTATGGCGTGAGCGCGGTCACATCTATCCACTTGACCCCGTCACGCTACTTGCTGATCGCGGTTCCAGGCATCTCGCTTTGCTGGGCTATGCTGGTCGACGCCTTTCATCCCCGCTCTATTCGGCTGCTCTTCTGTGTAGCGTTCGTGATGATTACTGCCTGCTTTTATTTCAGATTCCCGCTCTCCCGGCGAGACCTGGCATCATACAAGTTCGCTTTGGAAGCAGCCGAACAAAGCGCCTCAGCCGATGACGCTCCGGTGCTGATCTGTAGTGACTTTATCGAGTCGAATTATGTTGAAATGCCGGTCGATTCAGCAAAAGAAAGCAAATTCTTTGCGCCGCTCTCTTACTACAAACTCAGCGTGCCGGTCGTGCCGCTGCCCATGGATCTCAACGAAGAAGCAATCCGGGTGAGTTCGCGGTTTCTCAAGGAAGCGGCGAGCAAGCATGAGCGCTTTCTTGCCGTTGCATATCGTAGCTCATACAGAACTCTTGATTGGCTGACGCAGAGCGCCTCGGCAACTTACTCTGTTCGAGAGCTAGGAATATTCGACGATGTCAAGGTTCTGGAGTTTATACCGCGAGCCGCAGCAGTGCCTCACCGTGATTGAACTCGCAATTCGGGACAGCAAGGCCCAGACACGCTTACATTCTTCGATGTCGAAAGCCCCGGCGAAGGCATCCTTCTATAGCTTCCACCCTCGTCCGAATGCTCCAACCAGCATTTGATTTTCTGGTCATTTGAGGCATCGCGGTTCAGCAATCGGCCAGCACCGCGTCTTTGGATATGGACACAGACTCTGCGCCGGCGGCTGAAGCCGGAGTTCAAGGGGTTGAACGCACTCGTTCCTTTGTTGATGCCCAGCGGCCGAACCGCTTCCATACCAGCCGCCTTCGTGGTACATTTTTTTCATGAAGAGAATTCTTGCCGCCGTAGTGCTGTTGATGGTGCTCGCAGGCCCAGCGTTCGCAGAGAAACATCCACCGCTCCATCGTTCCGGCCACCCCTCCCACCACCATCATCATCACCACCGCCCTGCCTAGAGCGAATCCTGCTCGCAGCGTGGCGCCGCGGCCTGATGAATGGACGCGGTTTTATACTCGCCCGCCATCGTGGTAATGTGTGAGCTATGACAGACTTGGACAATCTCCGTTACCCAATTGGGCGCTTCACTCCGCCGGCCAGCGGTCTGGAGGGCATTCGCGCGGCGCATATTGAAACGCTGCGCCAACTGCCTGGGCGCCTGCGTACCGCGATCGCCGGATTGAGCGAGGCTCAGCTCGATACACCCTACCGCGAAGGCGGCTGGACCGTGCGCCAAGTGGTGCATCACGTGGGCGATAGCCACGCCAACGCATACATCCGCTTCAAGCTGGCCCTGACCGAAGATTGGCCCACCATCAAGCCTTACGACGAAGCTGCATGGGAAAAGCTGCCCGACAGCCACACGATGCCCGTCGAGGGCTCGCTCAAGTTTGTCGAGGCGCTGCATGGCAATTGGGTTGCGCTGCTGGAAAAACTCACCGACGAGGATTTCCGCAAGGGCTATGTACATCCGGAACGGGGCCGGCAGGATTTGGCCAATGCACTGGCAATGTACGAATGGCACTCGCGCCATCACACCGCGCACATTACCAGCCTGCGCACGCGAATGGCCTGGTAGAGACGCATGCCCGCTGTCGCCGAGGCTGCATCTGCCGCGTGGCTGACCCGGCAAATCGAAACTTATCTCGCCGACCACCCCGCAGCCGCGTTGCTGGAGGATGGTCGTGCGCTGTTTGACATGCGCTCCGCTCACTACGCGGTGAGCGAACAACATGGGCGCTGCCTGTTGCAACTGTGGAGCGAAGAGCGCAACCTGATGCGCACGGTAGCCGGAGTAGAAGAGCGCGCGCAATGTCTGCGCCTGGCTACACGGCGCATGGGCGCGACACGGCCGCAGACGCTGGAACTGGTACCCACCAATGACCGTCGCACACCGACGGCTCGCGAAGCCACTCGTCGCAACTATCAGCGGTTATTGGAACGCGTGCTGACCCGCCATTTCATTGGTTCCAAAGTTGACGGGCTCCGCTCGGCGATGGATCTGGAGCATAGCTTTGGTCCGGCTTATGTGCGCGGACGGTTGCTGCGCGGCACAGCGGCTGAGGCGGTGATCGGCGTCAGCGAGGCCGAATCGGGATCGACTGTGGACGGCGTGCTGACGCTGGGAATTCTCTGGCTTGACCACTGCCGTCAGCACGGCGATGGGCGGCGTCACTTTGGCGGACTCAAAGTGATTGTGCCGGCCGGAGCGTGGCGAACCACGGCCGAGCGCATGGCCTGGCTGAATCATGCGGCCGCTGATTTTCAGCTTTTCACGCTCGACGAGCGCAGCGAAGAGATTACCGCGGTGGACTTCCGCGACACCGGAAATCTGGAGTTGCGGCTGGTGCATACTTTTTCCGCCGAGGCGGCCATCGAGCGCTGCCGGGCCGGAATCGATGAGCTGCTGTCACTGGTGCCGCCGGCTGCGAGGGACCGCGTTGAGGTGCGGGCCAGCTCGGCAACCGAAGTTGGGCTGCTATTGCACGGCCTGGAGTTTGCGCGGGTGCGGCAGGGCTTTGCTGCCAACACATTCGCCCGCGAGAACGAGATCAGCTTTGGCGCGGCAGCTAACGAGACGCCGCTCACGACGGAGAACGAGCCGCTCTGCCGCGATTTGTTTTCACGGCTGTTTTTGAGCCGCCACAGCGACGGCACGCATACCGACCCGCTCTTCCGCCTGCAACCGGAGCGTTGGCTGGAAGCGCGGCTGCGCAGTGAAATTGCGGAGCTGCTGCCGGGGTTACGCGGCGATCTGCTCTACTCGCAAGTTCCGGCGCTCTCGGCCGGCGATCGCGGACTGCTGGACCTACTGACACTGGATCGCAACGGACGGTTGGCGGTGATTGAGCTGAAGGCCGACGAAGATTTGCATCTGCCATTGCAGGCACTGGACTACTGGATTCGCGTGCGCGCGTTGAACAACGACCGGCAGCCTGCGGCGGGCAACGAGGGCGGCAGGCCGCTGACAGCATTCGAGCGACAAGGCTACTTTGCCGGAGCAGAGGTTTCACCGCTGGAGCCGCGCCTGTTACTGGCCGCGCCGGCCTTGCGCATTCATCCAGCAAACGAGCCGGTGCTGCGCTACTTTTCTCAGCAGGTGGAGTGGGAGCTGATCGCGCTCACCGAACATTGGCGGCGGGAGCTGAAAGTGGTTTTCCGCAAACGCAGCAGCGATCACCTGCGGTGAGGCCAACTGCCTTCGGCGTGATTGATCGAGAGCTGAGGTTTCCCACCCTTTTCACAAAGAGCGTGAAAAGGATGGGGCACCCAGGACACGGCGCCTGTTTACCAGTTAATTAACTACACGTTTTGCAAAATAAATATA
>JBAPYY010000511.1:0-3686 GCA_049284975.1 Occallatibacter sp. | reverse complement strand
GCCGTAAAGCGGCTCACTGGAGCCTTCGCTCTGGGCGTGTTGTCGGCCGCGGAACCGGACAAGATTGTGGTAGCGCGCTTTGGTCCGCCGGTAATAATTGGCGTGGGCGAAGGCGAGTCGTTTGTTGCGTCGGACGTGCCTGGCATTCTGCACCACACGCGCAGCATCTACTTTCTGGCTGACGGCGATATGGCGATCCTCACGCTGGCTGGCGTCAAGCTGACCGACTTTGACGGCAAACCAATCGAGCGCGCCCTCACACATATTCAATGGGATCCGATTCAAGCGGAGAAGGGCGGCTACAAGCATTTTATGCTCAAGGAGATATGGGAGCAGCCGCGCGCCGTTACCGACACCACGCTGGGCCGCGTTTCGCTGGATTCGGGCAAAGTTTTTCTGGGCGAGATGAAGATCTCCGACGAAGAGCTGGCCATGGCCTCAAGCATCAACATTGCCGCCTGCGGCACCAGTTGGCACTCCGCATTGGCCGGGAAATACATGATCGAGCGGCTGGCGAGACTGCCCGTTGATGTGGATTACGCCAGCGAATACCGATATCGCAATCCCATACCCGACCGCAATGCCCTTGGACTGCTCATCACTCAATCCGGCGAAACTGCCGACACTCTGGCCGCGCAGCGGGAAATGATCTCGTTGGGTTCAAAGACCGTGGCCATCTGCAACGTAGTGGACGCGATGGTGGCCCGCGAGGCCCATGGCGCCATCTACACGCACGCCGGCCCGGAGATCGGCGTCGCCTCGACCAAAGCTTTTACCGCGCAGCTTACAGCGTTGTTTTTGCTGGCGCTCAAGCTGGGCCAACTTCGCGGCCGGCTCGACGCATCCCAGTCAGTTGCACTGATCGAGGAACTCAGCCGCATCCCCTCCAAAATTGAGGAGGTCTTGCGTTCTTGTTCCCCTCAGTGCGAGCAGCTCGCCAAAGATTTCTCCACAGGCCGCGATTTTCTCTATCTCGGCCGCGGCATTCACTTCCCGATTGCCCTCGAAGGCGCGTTGAAGCTCAAGGAAATCTCTTACATCCACGCCGAGGGTTACCCGGCGGGCGAGATGAAGCACGGACCCAACGCCTTGATTGACGAAACTTTGCCGGTAGTGGTGCTGGTGACACGCGACGAATCCGACCCCGCGTCGAAACTGCGCTACGAAAAAACTCTGTCGAACATTCAGGAAGTTACCGCGCGCTCAGGCCGCGTGATTGCGGTCGCCACCGAGGGCGACACGACCATCAGCAGCCTGGTGGAGCAAGTAATATTCATCCCGCCGGCGCCAGAGTTGCTTTCGCCGCTCATCGAGATTGTGCCATTGCAATTGCTGGCCTATTACATTGCCGTTCGCCGCGGCTGCGATGTGGACCAGCCTAGAAACCTGGCCAAGTCAGTTACCGTCGAATAAGCACTCCCTCTTTTCGGAACGAGTGGTGCGGTTAAGAATAGATCAATCGGCAGACATATACCCGTTCCGGCGAGGAGGGCGACAGTTGTCAAAAGAGGCTCCACAGGAGAGCGCCGCTCACTCGGATAAACCCGAAGCAGGTAGCCCGCCTGGGATGCAGTTAACGCCGAAATGGTTTGCCGTTTACACCTCTCCACGCCATGAGAAGCGCGTGGGCCAGTACCTGCTCCAGAAGGAAATAGAGCATTATGTTCCGCTTTATCAGGTGCGGCGCAAATGGCGCGACGGCTCCAAGGTCACCGTAGATCTGCCGTTGTTTCCCGGTTATGTCTTTGTCCGTATCGACCGGAGCGATCGCGTAAGAGTGCTGCAGGTGCCGGGAGTTCTGAGCATTGTGGGCGGAACAGGACGCCAGCCGGCTTCGATGCCGGACCCGGAGATTGACGCGTTGCGCTCGGGGCTTTCCCTTCGCCACGCCGAACCGCATCCTCTGCTGACCGTGGGGCAACGGGCTCGGATTCGCTCCGGTGCGCTTGCCGGGATGGTGGGCATTGTGGTGCGGAAGAAGAATAGCTTGCGTGTGGTGCTCACCATGGACCTCATTCGGCAAAGCGTGGCCGTGGAAGTGGATGGCGCGGAACTGGAGACCCTGGATTCCGATGACCCGAGTTCCACCTGAAACATTTCTGTAGGCCCGGAAAGATATTCCCGCGACCAGTGAGCTTCTGCACTGTCCTGGTGTATTGCGAATGGGCTATATTGTCTACTGGCTGAATCGAGAAAAGATCGATTTGGCCTTGAACATTCGAAGGCAAGTGGCTGCCGAGGGCCAGGAGGTTCTGATGAAGGTTTCCGACACAATTGGATTGGTGCTGAAGAGCAAAGAGGAGAACAGGGTCCTCTCGATATCGCCTGAGCAAACGGTTTATGAAGCGCTCGAGCTGATGGCCAAGCATGGCATCGGCGCATTGCTCGTGCTCTCCAACCATCGGCTGGCCGGCGTCTTGTCCGAGCGCGACTACGCACGCAAAGGCATTCTGAAGGGCCACAATTCCAAAGAGACCCAGGTGCAGCAGATTATGACCAGCCCGGTTGTCTTCGTCAGCCCGCAACACACTGTGGATGAATGTCTGAACATGATGACCGAACACCATTTTCGCCATCTCCCGGTGTTGCAGGGTGACACCGTGGTGGGAATGATCTCCATCGGTGACCTGGTGAAATGGGTAATCTCCGACCAGGCGCATACCATTCAAGCGCTGGAAGGCTACATTACAGGCGTGTATCCCGGTTAGGCGCCGCAGCGGGTTTCTCGACGTTCAGGCCTTTTTGAGCTCTCGTTTTAGCTTCGTGCGTTCTTGCGCTTCGCGTCCATCCTGCTGTTTCAGGCCCGGCTTTTCTGGCCGAATATAGGGCGAATTGGACGGGCACCTGGCTAACGACTGTCAACAATCCATTCAACCTTGAATCAATATGTTTCGGACCACGAGACTTCCAGATTTGTCAATGAGTCCTTCGTAAAATTCGCATGGATTGACTCCGAGAGTGAATAGTATCCATAGTTCTCAATCCACGTTTTTTGATCGAGATTTGGAAGTTGCTTTAGCTCATCCTGCAAATACGGCGCGAGTTCGCGTGTGCTCATCATCTTCTTGACTTCAAGCTCGTAAATTAGTTCGTCCCGGCCATTTTGAACATTCCTGCTGAGCCTTGAGGGGAGGCCGAGAATAGCGATAACCTGCTCCGGCGTCTGTCCTAGATGCAGACCGGATGCTGTTGCAAGGCTACGAGAGATTTTTGGAGATCGTTTACAAGGGGTTTTCCATTGCCACGAGGAACCTTCTGAAGAGAGCACAAAATAGGGACTGACCTCGCCTCTGACAAAGATGAGGTGAGTGCTATCATCTTCGGCCGTAGATCGATAGCAAGCGCGTTCCAGAAATGCCGAAGCATCTCCAGTCGCTACGGTCTCAACTCTGCCTAATATCCTTGCTGCCTGTTCAAGAACTTCCTCCCTTGCAGCTAAATCCACACCCGCAATCTGGAAATTGGTTCCTGCTACTTCATGATGCTGGACCCTGAACTTCTCGCCATGCTCATCCGATTCAAAAGAATCAGATTTAGCAGGAGGGGCCACCCGGGGCATGTCTTGTCCATGGAGAGGGACGATGGGAATTGCCATGACTATGCAGAGTAACAATGGCGCTGTATTTCTTTCTGTGAGCGACGATATCGACATGGTCTTTCCTAGGCTGTCAGGTTGTATATCAAGC
>JBAPYY010000510.1:0-2740 GCA_049284975.1 Occallatibacter sp. | reverse complement strand
CGTCGTTTGGTATGAAGTCTTCGCCGGCGAAAAAGCCAAGGCAAAGTTCGATAATTGGCTGCCCGATGACACGGTGAACGCCATCCGCGAATTCCGCGTGGCCATCAAAGGTCCGCTCACCACGCCGGTCGGCGGCGGCATTCGCTCGCTCAACGTGGCCTTGCGCCAGTTGCTCGACCTCTATGCATGCGTGCGGCCAGTGAAGTATTACCAGGGCGTGCCCAGCCCTGTGAAGCACCCTGAAAAGCTGGACATCGTGATCTACCGCGAGAACACCGAAGACGTGTATGCGGGTATCGAGTTCAAGGAAGGCAGCGCGGACGCCGCACGGCTGATTGATTTTCTCAACAACGATTTACTCAAGAGCGGCAAAAAGAACGTCCGCTCCGACTCGGGCGTGGGCATCAAGCCGATCTCCATCTTCGGCAGCAAGCGCTTGGTGCGTTACGCCATTCGCGCCGCACTGGAGGCGGGCCGCAAGACGGTTACGCTGGTTCATAAGGGCAATATTCAGAAATTTACCGAAGGCGCATTCCGCGAGTGGGGCTACGAGGTCGCGCAACAGGAGTTCCGCGCCGAGACCGTCACCGAGCGCGAGAGCTGGATTTTGGGCAACAAGGACGCCAATCCGGCGTTGACTGCCGAGCAGAATGCGGCTCTCATCGAGCCCGGCCTGGACATGGCCTCGCAGACCTATCAGGACGCGGTTTGCGCCGAAGTGAAAGCGGTGCTTGATTCCATTGGCAAGACCCACGGCAACGGCGCGTGGAAATCGAAGGTGCTGGTCAACGACCGTATCGCCGACTCCATCTTTCAACAGATCATTCTGCGTCCAGAGGACTACAGCGTTCTGGCCACCACCAACCTCAACGGCGACTATATCTCCGACGCGGCCGCAGCGCAGGTAGGCGGACTCGGTATCGCGCCCGGAGCCAACATTGGCGACGGCTACGCAGTTTTTGAGGCCACGCACGGAACCGCGCCAAAGTATGCTGACAAAGACCTCATCAATCCCGGCTCGGTGATTCTTTCAGGCGTGATGCTTCTGGAGTTTATCGGTTGGAAGGAAGCCGCCGCGCTCATCGAGTCGTCGCTGGAAAAAACTATTCTGCAGAAGTTCGTGACGTATGATTTTGAGCGCCAGACTGCAGGGGCTACCAAGGTGGGCACCAGCGAATTTGCCACCCGTATCATCGCCAACATGTAACTAAAAACAAAGGTTTGGGACTCGAATCCCCCAGGAGGCAACAAATGCGTAAGAAGGTCAGCATTATTGGAGCGGGTAACGTCGGCTCAACGGCAGCGCACTGGATCATGGCTAAGGAATTGGCCGATGTCGTCATGATTGACGTGGTTGAAGGCGTGCCTCAAGGCAAGGCGCTGGATCTGCAACAGGCTCTTCCTATTGAAAGATCTGACGTTCACATCACCGGCTCGAACGATTACGCCGACACGGCCAACAGCGACATAGTGATAATCACGGCTGGTCTTCCCCGCAAACCCGGCATGAGCCGCGACGACCTGCTGCACACCAATTTCAAGATCATGACTGAAGTTATCAAGAATGTTGTCCCTTATTCGCCAGAGTCGGTCCTGATCGTCGTCTCCAACCCGTTGGACGCGATGGTGCAAGCCGCCTATAAATTATCCGGCTTCAATCGTGAGCGGGTCATCGGAATGGGCGGGATCCTGGATTCCGGCCGCTTCAAGAGCTTCATCGCGCAGGAGTTGAAAGTCAGCGTGGAGAACATGAGCTGCATGGTTCTTGGCGGTCACGGCGATTTAATGGTTCCTCTCGTTCGCTACACCACCGTAGGCAGCATTCCAATCACTGAGCTGCTCCCCCAGAAGCGCATCGATGAGATTATCCAGCGCACTCGTGACGGCGGTGCAGAGATTGTGAAGCACCTCAAGACCGGCAGCGCATACTATGCGCCCTCGGCGGCGGCGGTAGAGATGGCCGAGGCCATCCTCAAAGACAAGAAGAAGATTCTTCCCTGTGCTGCTTACCTCCAAGGCGAATACGGCGTCAATGGGTACTTCATGGGCGTGCTATGCAAGCTGGGCGAGGCCGGCCTGGAACAGATCGTACAGGTCAAGCTCAATGATGAGGAGCACGCGGCTCTAATGAAAAGCGCAGCGGCTGTCAAGGAGCTTTGCGACGTGATTGGCGTCTGAAGGACTCGCTGTTAATACATCCTGCGCACCACCCCAAGGGCCATTTCGCGAGATGAAATGGCCCTTGCCTTTGCGTTGTGGAGTATTCAGTAGTCTACTTGACGCTCCAATCGCCAAATAATTCGAGCGGAAGGTGAGAAAATCTATTCATGAAGCGCATTTTTTTTGCAATCGCAATCCTTGCTTTGGGTTGTACTTCCATGCAGGCGCAGAAGGCTTACGACCTTTTGTTGACGGGTGGTCGTGTCGTCGATCCCGCGAACCACATCGATGCAGTCATGGACGTTGCCGTTGCGAGTCATCACATCGCCGCGGTGGCCGCGCACATTGATCCATCGCTGGCCACGAAGACGGTTGATGTATCCGGGCTCTATGTGACCCCCGGCCTGGTAGATATTCACGTTCACGTGTATGCCAGCACCGGAGAAGCCAATTCTTACGCGGGCGACAATGCTGTTTTCCCGGACGGGTTTACCTTCCGCGCGGGCGTTACCACGGTGGCCGATGCGGGCTGTTCGGGCTGGAAAAATTTCGAAGACTTCAAGATGCACATTATCGACCG
>JBAPYY010000509.1:0-1627 GCA_049284975.1 Occallatibacter sp. | reverse complement strand
TTCGATCCCTTTCAAACTGCCTGAGATGCCCTGCCCGCACTATATCAATCCGGGGGGAAGGGTTCAATGCGGGCGTGCTCCGCCAGACTCATTGCGCACAGATTTCTCTCCGGTCTGAATCAGATATGACGAAAATGCCCCGCCTCCGTCCCCGTACACTATTGGTTGTGTACCGGTTCATTTCACTTCCCCTCGTCCTGGTGCTTTGGACGAATTGTGCCCACGCGCAAGCTGTTCCCGGCAACGGGGAAGGTGCGCCGCCTGCGGGCCAGGCGCTCGTGGATCGGGCATTGGCTAACGAACTGAATGCGGCACAGGATCACAGCCATCCCATGCGCTACCTGCTGCGCAAAACCTCGCCGCGGCTGACCACGACAAAGGAGATTCTGGAGACCGAAGATGGCGATGTGGCGCGGCTGATCGCGGTGAGCGACCAGCCGCTCAGTCCGGCTGCCGCGGAGAATGAGGAGACGCGCCTGGGCGAACTGCTGGATGATCCAGGCAAACAGCGGCGGCGCAAGCAGGCCGAAGACGAAGACGCGGCGCGAGCCATGAAGGTATTGCGCGCATTGCCCGCGGCTTTTATTTATCAGGATGCGGGCCCTGGCGATGGACCTGAGGGCAAGGTGGAGAAGTTTACTTTCCGGCCCAATCCGGCGTTCTCGCCTCCCGATCTTGAGACGGCGGTATTGCCCGCCATGAGCGGCGAGATCTGGATCGATCCCGTGCATCTTCGCGTGGCCCACATCGAGGGCCGCGTGCAGCAGGATGTGAACTTCGGCTGGGGGATTCTGGGCCGGCTCAACAAGGGCGGCAGGATTGTGATTGAACAGGCGGAAGTGGGCGATGGCCAGTGGCGGATCGTGCGCCTTGAAATGCAGATGAGCGGAAGAGTGGTCATCAGGAATCGCGTCTTCGACACCACGGAGGAACAGACGCATTATGGGCCGCTGCATGCGGGAATCGATTACCGGGAAGCGATCGAGGTGCTGCTTTCGGGCAAATAGACTTCGCAAAGATACTCAAGAGAAACGGCCCGGGCATCTGCCCGGGCCGTTTGGTTAAGGTGAATCGAGAGCTTACTTGATCTTGAGGAACACCATGGCGAAGGTGAACAGAGTGAGCGACTCGATGAACGCGAGGCCGATGATCAGGAAGGTCATCAGCGCAGGCCGCGTTCCGGGGTTGCGCGCCAGAGCTTCGGTGGTCGAGCCAACGGCCCTCCCCTGGCCCAGGCCGCAGAGGCCCGCAGCCAGGCCCATGCCGAGGCCGACGCCGATCGGCGCCATGTTGATCGCAGTCGAGCCGCCATCCGCAAAGACCGGCATGGCGAAGCAAAGTGCCGCCAAAGTCATGAACACATACTGAAGTTTCCGCATAGTTCTCCTGCTTCCTTAAAATTGGCCGCCAGTGGGTGGTTGAGGCTCACCGTGCTGGCCCCCTCACGCTTGCGGCCTTTTCCGCCTATCCGGAGCGGAAGCGCTCTCCGACGGAAACTCTTGCATCGGTTCACATTTCGTAGTTCACAGCAGCACGCACTAAGACAACGAACTCCACTGCGAATTAAGAACTGTGAACTACGAACTGCGTTTAATGCTCGTGCGACACTGCCATCCCCAGATAAATC
>JBAPYY010000508.1:0-1990 GCA_049284975.1 Occallatibacter sp. | reverse complement strand
CCGGTTTGGGCGCTGGATACACCAGATCGAAAGGCCGCGCTCCATCAACTCAGCGAGAATAACTCGTCTATCTGGGCCCCGGATCCGGCATTCACTACATTTACCGGTTTTTTCCCAATTGATCCTGTCGCCGAAATCTTAAACATGGTGCTTACCGTTGAAGAACACCATTACCGCCTTTCCGCATTGCGGCTGTTTGGAGTCGAGCCAACGAATTCATTGAGCGAAGGTATGGAGGGGCTCGGTTACCTGCCTGTCTCGGGCACGAAATACCAAGGTCTCGGCTTCGCAAAGCCGTTAAATCGAGTTGAGGGCGTAACTGACATCCGTCTTGATGCTGACGGATGGCAATCGAGTGACGACGTTTATCAGGCCTTCTTCACCGCTGTCGGCGCGCCTTCGTGGCACGGACGCAACCTCGACGCTCTCTACGACAGCATTGGGACGGGAGCCATTAACGAAACAGAAGTACCGTACCGGATTACGATCCAAAATGTAGAAAAAATGGGCAACGATGCTGCGTCCTTTGTCCACGATTTCGCTGATCTAATCCGGCATTTGCAGACCAACGGCTGTCCGGTCGAGTTGGTCGTCGAGCAATCTTAGTGCTTCCGCGTTACACTGCTCTTGCCATGGTCTCGAAAAGTAAATCCATTTCTAGCGCACCCGCCGCCCACCTTCGCCCCGAGGGGCTTGCGTTTTTGCGCAATCTTGCGCGACACAACGACCGCGAATGGTTTACGCCACGCAAGGCTATTTTCGAGGCGGAGCTGAAAGAGCCGATGCTGGCCATCATCCGCAGGGTGACGGACGCGATGGCCACCTTTGCGCCCGGCTTTGTGCGACCCGCGGAGAAATGCCTCTTCAGGATTTATCGCGACACGCGCTTCAGCAATAACAAGCTGCCCTACAAGACGCATGTGGCGGCGTGGTGGTCGCATCAGGGGATGGAGAAAACCTCCGGGGCCGGCTACTACTTCCACATCAGCGCCAAAGAAGTGGTGATTGCCGCAGGGGCTTATATGCCGGAGAAGGATCAACTGGCCGCCATTCGCCATTGGCTGCTGGAGCACCACGCGGAGTTTCGCAAGATCGTGCAGAAGCCGTCGATTCGTAAAACTTTTTCGGAATTTGAAGGAGACGCGCTGACGAGGCCGCCGAAGGGCTTTCCGTGCGAGCATCCGGCGATGGATTTGATCAAATGCAAGCAATGGGGGCTGAGCGCGACGCTGCCGGCCAAGGCTGCGCTGGGGAAGGATTTTGCGGCTACGGTGATTCGCCATTTCAAGCTGGCCGCGCCGATGGTGGATGCGTTGAACACGCCCATCGCGGCAAGTTTGAAGCCGAAGAGAAAGGTGCTGTTCGGGCTGAGATGATGGTGTGGGCTGGGGTTTCAGTTCAGTGTCCAGTCCTCTGTGCAATCCCACCCTGGCCGCAAAAACAAAGACGCGGCGAGGATGGGGCACCCGGAATTTTGTGGACTTGGCGGCACAAAAACCAGCGATTTCGGGCGAAAATAGGCAAAAATCTGCGAAAACCCCATAAAAACCTAAGAAAATTGTGGAAATCAGGGCTTTTTGCCTTGACTTTGCCCCGGTGAAAGTCGCATGGTAACGAACGACAGGGTTCTCTGACCCGCATGAATACAGGGGTTTCGTGCAAACGTTGCCTCGGTCGCACTCCCTACATGCGGTACGCGAAGAGCGTAGGAAGCCCAGGCAACACGGCGAGCCCGAAGGGCCGCCTCAAAGGAGAGCACAATGGCTACTGGATTGACCAAGACCGCACTGACCCGGCTTCTGGCCGAGAAGATGGAACTGACCAACAAGCAAGTCGCAGCCTTCCTGGACCTTCTGGCGGAGACCGCCATCAAGGAAACCAAGAAGAACGGCGTCTTCGTAATCCCCGGCATCGGGCGCCTGGTAAAGGCGGAGCGCAAGGCCCGCATCGGCCGCAACCCGCAGACCGGCGCGGCCATCAAGATCAAGGC
>JBAPYY010000507.1:0-16045 GCA_049284975.1 Occallatibacter sp. | reverse complement strand
TCTCCCAAACCCTCGAAGGACTTCATTACCTGGCCTTCGCTATCCTCATGCTCGCCAACTTGACCAGACTGCTCACGCAAAGTTCATAACAGGCTCTAGAGAAAAAGCGCAAGGATGAAGCACCCATTTTTGTGGCGGAGCAGCCCCCCTTTGTCAGCGATAGACTTCCGGGTGATAGCCAAGCGGCGGTTTCATCGATGCTTCCACATTCCGCAACCGCAGCTTGCTGATATGCACATCGTAGCCCGCCCCAGGCAGCAGCGATTCCAGCACAAAGGTTTCCGTGCCGCCGGAACGAAGCTCACGATAGCGGTAAACGCCCACATCGCCAACGCTGGTTTCCGTGCCGCCTGAAGGCGCATCCAGAAAGTGCTGCGCATCGGCCACGGTGGGCGCGGTGTGCGTTTCGCTCTCCGTCAGACTCTCGGCCGCATAGGAGCGCACCAGCTTGGTCCAATAGCGGCTGAGCAGGTCGGTGTCCGCAAACAAATCGGCCCACACAATCTCGCCGCGTACGGCCACCACTACGCCGATTGCCCCTTCCTTGCGAAGTTGCGCGAGCACCTGGTCTCGCGATTTCATCACTTGAGCGGCGGCTTCATCCACCTTGGCGCTGACCGTCGCGTCTTCCATAACCTTGGCGTAGCTGGTGGTTCCCATTGAGCGCGCATACGCCTGCCCTCCGCCCATCGCCATGTTGGCCGAAGGCGCAGCCGCGACTTGCATTTGACTGATACTTCCTCTCACCGAATCCCACACCTGTTGCTGGTCCTGGGCAACCATGGCTTTCTCGCGCACTGTAGGCTGCACCATGAAGCCGTGAGCGGGCATCTTCGCTGCCGCGCCAAAGGTCTCCGAACTTGCGGTCCAACGGCCTGGCTCAATGCAGAAAACTCCCAGGTCGATCGGCTCGCTACCCGCCGGAACAATGCGGTCTTTTGCGATCACACGGTCCTGCTTGCCCCCTGTGACAATCTCGCCGGCAAGAAGCAGCAGAGGCTTGTCGGAGTTATTCTCGAGCACAAGCGTGTTCACTTCGTCTCCGCGATAGCGATTCTCTTGCGGCGGCCGACCGTCCAGATAGCCGTTGCCGTGATAAGGCGGAACGCCGACGGTTCCTCGCTGCCGCACCAGCCCTTGCACTCGGCCGGCCTCGGTCACTTCCACTTGGCCGCTCTTGATTCCTTCGTCGAGAGTAAGAAACGGCGTTGCTCCGACTAACTTGCCGTTGGCCCTTACCACCGGAAACAGGAGCAAATTGCCGCTCGCGATGGGGGCGAGCACCCGGTAAGATCCATTTGCCGTCTCCTGCGGCCCGCCTGCCGCCTCCACTCCGCTCTGCTCGACAAACGCCGTAAGCGCCAACAGCAAAAAACTCGCCAGCCCTAACCTGCCCAGATTCTTCATCGTTCTCCTCCGCCGGGAAAGATCGCCGGCCTGTGAGCTGAGAACGCAGGCAAGCAGGTTTCTTGCAAATTTTTTTCGCGGGCGGTTTTTGCTCTGTTCATTGGCGTATCTTGGTGGCGTGGGGATTGTGCGTTCCCAACCCGTTGAAGAAAACGCCATTATCGGCAGCGATGCAGCGCCGGAGGCGAGCCCGCTGTTCAACGAACTCTGGCGCGAATCCGGCGCGGACGCCTACAGCCTCAAGCAAGAGGAATTCAACCGGATTCTGCTTCGCGTCGGAACGGCCCAGAATTACGGCCTGGAACCGGGAGAAACCGCTTCACGACGGCAGCAGGCAGGCTTTTTTCGCGGCCTCCGGCTCACTGACCTGACGCTGGCTCGAGCCTGCGCAATCGGCCACGAAGGCGCATGGGAACATTTCATTGCCGTTTACCGCCAGCCGTTGTTTCGCACCGCTATTGCCATCACCGGTAGTGAAACTCTGGGCCGCGAGTTGGCCGATCAGCTCTATGCGGAACTTTACGGCTTGTCCGCGCGCGACGGCGTCCGGCGCAGCCCGTTGGATTCCTACAAAGGAAAAGGCTCGCTGATGGGCTGGCTCCGCACCACGCTTGCCCAGCGCCATGTGGACCATCACCGGCGCACGCGCCGCGAACTTCCGCTCGACAACTTCGCTGAAGGCCATGAATCTCAAGCCGTTGACCCCAAGCCGGGGAAACTTCCCGCCGAATTGCTGCTACTCGCCAAAGCCGTTATGGAGACGCTGGAGAAAATAGAAACAGCGGAGCGGTTTTTGCTGGCTGCCTACTATATCGACGGGCGAACCTTGTTGGAGATCGCCCCAGTGCTTCATGTCCACGAGGCAACCGTCAGCCGCAAGCTGCACCGGTTGATCGACAATATCAGAAAACAGATCGTCAAAAGTCTGCTGCAGTATGGACTGAACAAGCGAGCCGTTCAAGAGACGATGGGAACCGATCCGCGCGATCTGGATCTGAATTTGAAGAAAATATTGCAAATTTCGTTACCTGACACGTTCCAAGAGAAGGCTGCACTGTGAATTCAAATCTCCAACTCGATCTTCATCCCGACGCCGACAGCCTTAGCGCCTTTGCCGAGCAGTCGCTAGGCGCGGCGGAGCGGGAGCAGATTCTAACCCACATGACACAGTGCAGCCGCTGCCGTCAGGTGATTTATCTGGCGCAGAAAGCAGCGGATGCGGAAGATCTGGAAACCCCCTCTGCGATGCCGTCGGGGAGATGGTACAAGAGCTGGCGCTTTGCCTGGGTTCCGGCTGCGGTGCTGGCGGCTGCGCTCGCGCTCGTGGTCACATTTCATCCTTGGCGCAATGCGCAGGCTCCAGAGATAGCGAAGGCCGCGCCGCCGAGTGCGCAGTATACGCCCGCGCCGGCCCCGCAAACACAGGCAAGTGCGGGTGATATACCTGGACCTGCGCTCGCAGTTGCAGCGACCGCCCCTGCAGAAAACAAAAAATTCCCAGCGCTTAGCCGACCGCCGCAGGAGTTCGCGCTTGGGACTGCTCCTTCGTTCGCGCCGGGCGCAGGTGGGCAACCATCTGAGGAAAGGAGTGCGGCCCGGACCTATACGACGGAGTCTGTGCAAGTGCGGACACGACAGCAATTCCAATCGCAATTCAATCCGCAACCAGCCGTAGATGCATGGCAGCAGCGCCAGCGGATGATCGGCACACTCTCCGCCAGCGCCAACACCACGCAGGCATCACAAGAGAGCATTCAGCCGACAGTGAACCGCGCCGAGGCCGGCCGGAGCGTACCGGCATTTGCCGCAGTGTCGCACACGACGAAGCAGGCCGCACCGGTCGCCAGTTTCGACAACGGCACACAAGAGGCTATAGCCGGATCGGCTGCATCCCGCAATGCAAATCAGCCGACACTGCCCGGCGGCCTGGCGGCAATCTCAACCGCAACCGTCCGGGAGCGGACGCTGGCAATCGACTCGGCTGGCGCGCTCTTTCTGAGTGAAGACGGGGGAAAGCAATGGGAGCCGGTCGCGCAGCAATGGACCGGACGCGTCGTCGCGTTGCGCATTCAAGCGAGCGCTGGTGGCGCGGTATTTCAGTTGACCAACGCCGCCGGCTTTTCCTGGACGAGCGCGGATGGAAAAACCTGGACTGTGCAGTAAATATTTCTCTCACCCGAAAGCTGTTCCGGTAAATAAGCAACATTCCATCCCTTACGCCGGCCTCGTTACGCAAGCTCCGTTTCGCCAATGATTTCGCGCCCCATGCAGGCGCAATGATTAGTCCTCTCTCATCAAAATAGATACACTCAAGGAATGCCTCTGCGCGCCGAAAAGACTATTACAAGACATTTCCTCTCGTGTGCCAGATGGGCTATTCATCGGCGGGCGGGCTGTGTAGAATGCCTTCCAGTTCGCTCAAAATGTCTGGACGAAGGGAGACTCTGATGTCGCAGAACGAAAGGCAAAACGGCAAGGCGAGCGTTCCGTCCTGGGCCCATCTTCGCCTTCCGCCTTTTCCCCAGGTCGCGCTCCGCGTGCTGCAACTGGCCAACAAAGAGACCGTACCTCTGCATGAGTTGAGCGAGCTTATCTACTCTGACCCGGCCTTTGCGAGCGAGGTACTTACCATTGCGAATTCGCTCCTCTATGCTCCTCGATTCCCCGCCAGCAGTGTTCTGCAAGCCATCGCGGTGCTGGGCGCTAATAATTTGCAAGGACTCTGCCTCACTGTAGGCGTGCGCGCGTACATGGGCAAATCGCTGAATCAGCCTTGCATGAGGGCCATCTGGCGTCACAACCTGGCTTGTGCCCTGATTGCCGATCAACTGGCTTCCGTAGGCTTCCTCAACCGGGACGTGGCGTTCACCTCGGGCGTCATGCACGACATCGGGCGATTGGCGCTGGCCGTGATCTGTCCCAAAGAGTTCACCCTCTTGCTGGGGGCTCACACTGGTTCTCCCGAAAGCATACTCAAGGCTGAGAGGGACCTCTTCGGATGGGACCATTGTGAGGCTGGCCGGCAACTGATCGCTGACTGGAATATGCCCGAGGAATTTGAACCCATTGTCTCCGAACATCACGCGCCTCGGCAGAACGAGGGCACCTGGGGCATGACTGATTTGATCAGTGTAAGTTGCCGCATGGCCGACACCGCCGGCTGCCCAGCGTTTCCGGGCTGCGAAATCACGCCGTATCCGGACCTGCTGAACGAGTTACCCGTGCGGGAGCGCAGGCTCTTCCATCCCTCAGTCGAAACTTTAGCCTCTGAGATCGCCAGAAAAATCGATTCCGTCGAAGCGGTCTGACTCCAGGAATCGAAGAAGGTCGGGTGCCCCATCCTCGCCGCTGTCATTCTGAGCGAGCGCAGCGAGTCGAAGAACCTGTGTCTTGCAACTGTTGCGGCATCGGGGTCCCCAAGAAGCGGTCTTTGCTTCTTGGGGTGATCCATGGGTGGGAAACTTCGAAGCTTAATCGGCCGGGTGCCCCATCCTCGCCGCGCTCTTGTTTTTGCGGCTAGGGTGGGAATCCATAATCCATAACTGTCAACCTACGAACGGAAAAAGTTCTTGACAAGGAACAGCACGTTCGCCGGCCGCTCGGCCAGCCTGCGCATGAAGTAGGGATACCAGTCATTGCCGAAGGGTACATACACGCGTACTTTGTAGCCCTCCTTGATGAGCCTGCTTTGCAGATCGCGCCGAATCCCATAGAGCATCTGGAACTCGAAATGGCCGGGGTCGATTCGGTGCTCTTTGGCGTAGCTCACCACCGCGGCCACCATGGCCTCGTCATGCGTCGCCAGCCCGTGGAACTCCGAGCTTGCCAGCAGCATTCCGCCGAGCTTGATATAGTTTGTGTCCACGTCGGCCTTGTGCGGATACGCAATCTCCGCCGGCTCCTGGTAGGCGCCTTTGCACAGCCGCACGCGAATCCCGTTGGCGATCAGCTCCTCGATGTCTCTCTGCGCGCGGAAAAGATAGGCCTGGATTACGATTCCAATCGCGCCGCGCAGTTCCGGCTTTGCATGGAGCCGTTCGACAATCTCCATCGTCACCTGCGTCAGCGACGAATCTTCCATGTCAATGCGGACAAAACTGCCCGTCCTGGCCGCATGCTGGGCCACGCTCTCGGCAATGCTCTCGGCGAGCTCGGGTGAAAGGCCGAGCCCCATCTGCGTCAGCTTCATACTGATGTTGGCGTTCAGCTTGCGCGCGGCAATGGCGTCCAGCAGTTTGTGATAAACCTCAGCGGCGGCCTTCGCCTCGGCCTCCGAAGTCACGCTCTCGCCCAGCGAGTCCAGCGAAACGGTCATGCCCTGTTTGTTGACTTCTTCGGCCACGCGCAGGGCGTCGTCGATTTCCATGCCGGCAATAAACCGTGAGCTGAGCCGGATTCCCACCCACGAGCGTTCGCTGAAGCGGCGCAGAGGGCGATTCTTTGAGAGTGCGATAAAAAATGAACGAAGTAAAGGCATTGTTGCAATCCTCCCGGAACAGACCATGAGTTTCCGGCCAATTTCCGAACCAACCATTTTCGCACACGAAAATGGGTCGGGGCTGTGACCAGTTGACCGCATGCGGAACGTCGCTTCGAATGCCCTCATTCCGCACGGAATAGCCGTTCAGGCAGATGCCGGCCAGCGATAATGCGCTGCTGAACGGTGTGAATAAAAGGCTTCGAGCGGACTCTCTTCCACTCCGCGACCGAACAGCACTACTGCACCAGATAGATCGAGCTACCGTGCGCATTCAAAGTAATCACCGCCGCCCCGGAGCCCTTAGAACGGCTACCATCCCAAAGATTGCGTGCTTCCTTCCTGCTAATGTGAGCCCATTGGCAATATGCGAACTTGTCCCACTCAAAACTCAGCGTCACCGGCTTGTCGCCAAGGTTAAAGAATGCTATGTACAGAGGAGCACAGTCCGTCGCCGGCACATTCGATTCCCACACCCGCACGTTTTCAAATCCTTCAGGCAGATCCGTCACAGGGTGACTTCCATACGCCTTCTGGTTGACGTCAATCACTTCCTGGTTGGTTACCAGCGAGCGCGTGAACTCATCCAGCCTGGTCAGATTAGCGCCCAGAATCAGCGGCGACCGCGCGATGGCCCAGAGCGTAAATTCCGTCTGCTGCTCGTCGTGCGTCAGCCGTGACTGGCGCGGTTCGCCCCATCCCGGATGCGGCCCCAGCCAACCGAATGGCAGCATATCGGCATCCGGCCACGCACCTTCTCTCGTATGCATAAACCACTTGCCCAACAGGTCGAACTCTTCTCGCGTTCCATAGGGCCACACGTCGCCGTTGGGTTTACGAGGAAATGTCCAGCCGTCCCAGTGATCGTCGGAGATGCGCCACATCTGCGCCAGTTCCGCTACCTCCGCGGCGTGTTCGAGCTGTGTCGGTCCCGGCGAGAGGCTCAACACAATCGGCCGCCCCGTTTTCCGGATAGCCTTGGCTATTTGGCGAATCTCCGTGGGCCGGTACGGGTGATCGCTGATGCAGTCCACCTTGATGTAATCCAATCCCCAGCCCGCATAAAGCTTCAGCATCGAGTCGTAGTAAGCCTGACCGGCCGCATTGTCCGCCACGCCGTAGTTGCCGTCGTCCCACGGGCAAGTCTCCGCGGTGTCGGCAGCGTCGGCAGCATGAAACTTCGACCCTGCAATGGGCAGATTCTCCTTCACCGCCTGACGCGGAATCCCGCGCACAATGTGAATGCCGAATTTCAGCCCTTGCGCGTGAACCCAGTCGGCCAGCGGCTTGAACCCCGCTCCGTCAGCCGCAGTAGGGAAGCGGCTTGCCACCGGAATAAGAATTCCGTTCGCGTCCAGCAGATAGTTCCTCTCGGCCAGGTCGGCGCCGAAGGGGTTTTCCATGTACCACCCCTCGTCGATCACCGCATACTGCCAGCCAAACTGCTTCAATCCGGCCAGCACGGTCGCATTGGCCTTGAAGTCAGCCTCGTCAATGGTGAGGCCATACGCATCCCAACTGTTCCATCCCATCGGCGGCGTAGGCGCGGGGTTCTGTGCGTGGCTCAGGCTCATAACTGCAAGACAGACAAAAAGCACGGCGAAGAAAACAATGCGGCGAGTCATGCGGAAACGTATACCACAATCGCCGCCCTCACTGCACGATGGAATCGCACACAACGCAGGGTACCAATTTCCAAAGCTCTCGTTCTGCTCCGCCTTGAAACATCGTCCCTTCACGCCCGCGAGATTCGGGCCTCGACAGGTATACAATTCTCTCAACCCCACGGAGATTCAACAGAATATGCACAAACACAAAGTACTGTTCGGTGCGCTGCTGATTTGCTTCTCTGCGTTGGGTGCGTGTGGTCATAGCGGTAGCCAGCGGCGCGATTACGCTCGCGACAATCTCAAAGTCTCTCCTTTGAAGCCGGAGATTAAGCTGGTCCAAGCTGCGGTGAAGAACCATGAGAAATTCTCGGTGCCCACTACACTCATCAACTCCGGAAGCACTGTGTGGGTGCTGGAGGTCCCGCTTTGCGGTTTCAGTTACCGGTGGGTCTCGGATAATCCTTCTGTCCAAATATACGGAGAAGCGTGCCTGAAGAATTCCGTCTCGAAGATTTATCTTAAACCGGGCCAGACTTATGAAAAGGCAGTTCTGGTCCGTGTCGAGTTCGCTGCCGGCAAGGCTCAGCCTGAATCAGTTACTTTCCGGTTGGGGTTCAAAGACCCAACTTGCTGGTCGGCTCAAGGGATTCCACCGAACTGGAGCAACGCTGTAACTGTCAGCGTCACTAGATAATCGACTTCAGCTGCATTCCCCAAGCCTCGCTCTTATGTCCTGAGCTTCGCCATTCGGCCCGGGCAACTCTGCGCGTTAGGCCCCACTTCGCTCAATACGATAAGCTGGTACTGCCAACCAGCAAGGAGTAAACGAACAATGAACGTAGTTTTGGGTATCGACGGTGGAGGAACGCGTACCCGCGCCTCCATCGTGGAGGGGGAACGAGTTCTAGCCCATGCAGAGAGCGGATCCATCAAGCGGCTGCGTGTGGGTGCAAAAGCGTCCGATGCCAACCTGCGAGCGCTGCTCAAAGAGGTCTACGCCCAGGCTGGCGTGACCGGCGTGCGCGCCGCCTCGGTGGGTGTGGCCTCTGCCTCAATGCCCGGCGTCAAAGAGTGGATTGCAGAGGTTTTGCGGGCTTTTGGGGCTGAACGCACAGAGGTCGTCGGCGACGAAGTGATCGCCCTTGATGCGGCTTTCCACGGCGGTCCCGGAATCTTGCAGATTGCCGGCACAGGCTCGAACACCATCGGCCGCGCGCCCGACGGCAGTCGCGAGAGCGCCGGTGGCTGGAGTTCGCGTCTTGGCGACGAGGGTTCCGGCTACTGGATCGGCGTCAACAGCGTTCGTCGCGCGCTCCACGCCCATGACCGCGAGCGGCCCACACAGATCCTTGAAAAGGTTGGAGAAATCTGGGGCACGCCGCGTCTGGCTGATCTGGTCAACCTGGGCGACAGCACGCCAGGACCGGACTTTGCCGCGCTGGCTCCGGCCATCAGCGAACTGGCCCTGGCCGGCGATCCCGTTGCAAAGGCAGTTCTGGCGCAGGCAGCGTCCGATCTGGTCGAGTTTGTATTGCTGGTGCGCGACAAGCTGCGCCGCAAGCACGCCATTGAAGGCGAGGTTCCCGTAGCCTGGACCGGCGGCGTTATCGAACAAATGACCCTGGTTCGCGAAGCCTTTTTTGCAGGCCTCCATGCAGCCGCGCCTCTGATGCCGGTGGCGCAGGAGCCGGTGGTCTCGCTCGAGGGTGCGCTCTGGCGGGCACAGCGGCTGGCCGAAGCGCATTAAGCAGTGTTTGGTGAATCCCAAGCGAGTCCCAAATCAGCGGGCTTTGTATCAGGCCACTACTTCAAAGGCTGCGTAAAAAGCCGAGATTTAGTCGGCCTTGTGTCAGGGCACTACTTCAAAGGCTGCGGAAAAAGCCGAGATTTAGTCGGCCTTGTGTCAGGCCACTACTTCAAAGGCTACGGAAAAAGCCGAAATTTAGCCGGCCTTGTATCAGGGCACGACTTCAGTCGTGCCGCAAAGGCCAACAAAACCGACGGGCTTGAGCCCCTGCGGGACATGTTTCTTCGTTTGCTGAATGCTCGGTCGATTCGCCAAACACCGCCTGCCGCCAAACTGTAATGGCTGTCCCTTGGCTTGTGACTAGCTAGTGGCAGGTTGCACGCGCGCGTATCAAACTCACGGCAGCTCTGACCAGATCAGTATTATCTCTTGCTGGTTTACCGTCAGGCAGCAGCGTGATGTCTTCTAGCCCAGTGCGGATGCCATGCCCTCGTTCGAGCCCACGTCGATTGACCGCCCAGCACGCCATGTCGTAGCCGTGGTGAACCTGCTCCAGGGTGATGCCTGCCGATTCAACGATGTTTTCCATATCAGCAGCGTGCCGAATAGCGGTTTCTGGATCTGCATCAAGCGGCTCGATAAGGATGCGGCGACACCGGCTCGGCAATCCGGAACTCACGAAAGCTCGTGCATCATCCGCGCTCAGCAATCCAGCCTCGATACCGACACCACGCGAGAGCAGCAATTCGCAAAGCTCCACAATGCCCGGTTCTCCCTGGTTCGCGCTAACAAGGTCAGGCATTTCCTCCCAAGCCTCGACGATATTGAAGCGCTCTCCTGGGTCCTTCACAATCGCGGCAGAAGTTGTGAGGGAAATTGGAGTCTCGGGACAGAGAATTCGGACTGCACCGAGAACCCTGGCGCAAACGGTGCCGTCGAGAGTCTCCCGGCCGGCATCGTCGAACGCATGAACATGCACTGAATCGGCGCCGGCGTCCACGGCCGCGCGAGCCGCTTCCGCGATAGCGGCAGGAGTGCGCGGCACAGCCGGATGAATCCGGTCGCCATTCAAAGCGGCCTGCAAGAAAACGGTGCTCTGCATTCTCTTCGGTCCTTTGGAACTATTGCGTCTGCTGGACCAGTTGCTCGTCTCGGCCCCACTTAGATCCACGTAATGCGGACAGACCCGAGCAACTCTGCAAATCGGCGAGTCAGCTCGCTTGCGCTCCGTTCACAACCGAGCCAACCAGATTACCCGCTTTATCCACGGCCACAAGACTGGCCGGCTGGCCGACTGCGACCGAGCCAGCCTGATCGCTCAGGCCGGTCATGGCCGCCGGGTTAACCGTCGCCAGGCGCAGAGCCTGCTCGAGTGGCGCGCCGGTAAATTCCATAAAATTGGCGAGTCCGCGGTCGAGCGTCAACACGCTGCCCGCCAGCACACCGCCGGTCGTGGCTTTGCCGTTGGCCACCTGCACCGGAGTTCCGCCCAACAGATACTCCCCGTCCCGCATTCCCGTGGCGCTCATCGCATCGGTCACCAGAATCGCGCGCTCCGGCCCTTTGGCTTTCCACCAAAGCTTCGCCATCTCCCTGACGGAGTGGACGCCGTCGCAAATCAACTCGGCAAATAGCGAGTCGCACGTGAGCACCGTGCCCAGAATGCCCGCCTCGCGATGGTCCAGCGGACGCATGGCATTGAACGTATGCGTTGCGCTGACCGCACCGGCTGCAATGACGGCCTGAGTTTCTGCGGCAGTGGCATTTGAATGTCCCAGGGAAACGCGCACCCCGCGTGCCGTGGCGTGCGCAGCCAATTCGACCGCGCCGGGCAGCTCAGGCGCCAGCGTCATCAGTCGGATGTGGCCCTCGGCAGCTTCGAAGAACCGGTCGAAGGCAGCAATATCAGGCGCCAACAGGTGCTCCGCAGGTTGCGCGCCACGCTTCGGGTGCGAAAGAAACGGCCCTTCCAAATGAATGCCGATAGGCCGCGCCTGCCCCGCAACAGCCGGCCGCTCCAGCAACTTTGCCAGCCCTGAAAGCGCCCACAAAATATCGTTCAGCGGCGCGGTCATCGTTGTCGCCAGATAGTTGCCCGTGCCGCGCGAGGCCAGAAAGCCGCCCATCACGTCGAGCGCTGCAGGAGTGGCTTCCATCACGTCGTGGCCCTTGGCCCCATGAATATGCACGTCAAAAAATGCCGGCGCAAGCGTCGCCCCGGCGAAGTCGAGAACCTGCGCTTCGCCGGGCGCTTCATTGGCTGCGCGTGTTGAAATGGAGGCAATCCGGCCGTCTTCAATCACGACCACAGGCAAATCTAGCAGCCTGGTTCCATCCCAAAGCCGCTCTGCTGTCAATATCGTTCGCATATATCTAGATTACTGTAGACGCCACGACCCTGAGAATCCCTAAGTAAGCAGAAGTCTTGAAAGGGCACGACTTCACAGGCTCCGGAAAAAGCCGGCATCTAGTCGGCCTTGTATTACGGCACGACTTTAGTCGTGCCGTAATTGCCGCAAAATCAACGCGGGCTTCAGCCCCGGAGGGAACCTCCGCTCTCGCAATGCAACCTATCTACAGAATCCTTAATGAATTATCGTTGTCCGGTCCGGCCCCGGCGCGCCCTTCTGCTCTTGCACCGCCTGGAACGTGGCCTGCGCAGCCGCCAGCTCCGCGCGGCACGCAGTCAATTGCGCCGATAGATGAGCAAACTGCGACGCCAGATGCAGCTTCAACTCCTCAATCGCGTTCTCCAGCCTGTCGTTGGCCGCGATCTGTTCTGCCTGACTCGCCTGCACTGCCTTCAAATTCGGAAGAATTACATCAGTAAGAATCCGTGAAAGCGGAGCAAAGGTCTCGTCCATGAAAAGATTCTAAGTTCAATCCGCAAAAAGCGCCTGATTACGGCTGCGCAACCATTGGTAATGCACTCCTGATTCCCCTGTCGGGTCAATACCCTCCTGCACTTCCCGCTCGCTGCAACACCACCGTAAAACGCCTGCGACCCGGCTTTGCTAAAGTTTGATTATGCAAACTACCGCGCGGTTCGCGACTTCTTTTTTTGCCCTTGTTCTTGGGGCAGTTATTCTCTCGGCGCAGACCATCGATCTGCCCGGCAGCAAGCAGTTGATCGGTGAGATTCCAGGGCATCCGCAGCGGCTGAATAGCCTTCCCATCTCCATGGCTGTCTCGCCTGATAGCCGCTACGTGGTCACAGTGAATGCCGGCTATGGCACTTTTGAATCGCAATATGAGCAGTCGCTTGCTGTGCTTGACACCCAGACCGGAACGCTGACCGATTTCCCTGACGCTCGCACAGTGGTAAGAGCGCACCAGACGCTATACTCCGGCCTGGCTTTCAGCCGTGACGGCAACCGCATTTACGCCTGCATCGCCTCGCTCAGCAATCCAACAGGCAACGGCAAGGACGCAACCGGCAACGGCATTCTCGTTTACCGATTCGCCGATGGGAAAATCACGCCCGAGCGCATGATTCCTCTGCCGCTCCAGCAGCTCGCCCCCGGAAGAATGACGCGCCTCATCGGCGAAGGTGCCAGCAACAAGGGTGTGCCCTACCCCGCTGCAATCGCAGTCATTGGTGCGGCAGATGTCGAGAAGCTGCTGGTCGCCGACAATCTTTCCGACGACGTTTTGCTCCTCGATGCCGCCAGTGGCAAAATAGAAAAGCGATTTGACCTCTCTGAAACCGATGCCGTGCCCGGAACCTACCCCATCGCCCTGGCCGTTACAAAAGACAGCACGCGCGCCTTTGTCGCCTTGTGGAACGCATCGGAGATTGTCGAACTAGATCTTGCGAAAGAGACCGTCGGGCGCACGCTCGCTCTGCTCAAGCTCGACAGCCCTGTGGCGCCCGGCACGCATCCCTGTGCCTTCCAGTTCTCGCCCGACGGCCGGACCCTCTACGTCGCTCTGGCAAACCGCGATGCCGTCGCAGCAGTAAACGTCTCTGCCGGTCAGCTCGCAGTGAGAGGCTACTTCGATACCCGCCTGCCTCACCAGAGTTACTTCGGCGCCGAGCCGGTAGCGCTCGCTGTGAACGCCGACGGCAGCCGCCTCTATGTTGCCAACATGGCCAGCGACGCCGTTGCCGTGATTGACACAAAGAAACTCACCGCGAAGGCCGTGAAGGAAGGAATGGTCGAGCCAATCGGATTTGTGCCCACCGAGTGGATGCCCATTTCCATGGCCTTTATTCCCTCATCCTCCGGCGGCAAGCTCTATCTGGCCACGGATAAAGGCAAAGGCACCGGACCGAACAACTTTCCTCAGCGCCCCACTGAAGCCACAAAAAATACCTCAATGATGAGGCCATTCACTTACATCGCAACCATTCTCTATGGCTCGCTGGCCACACTTGACGCAGCGCAGATGGAGAAGAACCTGCCGCAGTGGACCAGCGTGGTAATCGCCTCTAACCGCATGAAAGCAGCCGAAGAGAGGGTCACGTTTAGCGGTGGCCGCGAGAATCCAATCCATCACGTGATCTACATCATCAAGGAAAACCGCAGCTACGATCAGATTCTTGGAGACCTCGAACTGAACGGAAAGCCTGTGGGCAATGGCGACCCCAAATTGACCATGTATGGCGAAGTCATCACGCCCAACCAGCACAAGCTCGCGCTTCAGTTCGGCGTGCTCGACAACTTCTTTGATTCCGGCGAAATCTCCGGCGACGGACACGTCTGGTCCACTGCGGGCATCGGCACCGATTATCTGGAAAAAACCTGGCAGCAGGGTTATCGCAGCAGCGAGCGCACTTACGACTACGAGGGCGCGGTCGCCAACAACTATCCGCTGCTGCAAAAAATTCCCGATGTGACCGATCCGGCCAGTGGCTATCTATGGGGCAATCTGGCCGCGCACGGCAAAACTTACTACCACTTCGGCGAGTACATCTCCACCACTTTTTGCAACGAAGCGCGCGTCGCAGATCCGCAGATGGGGCCGTTGATGCAGGGCCGCGACTGCACGCATAAGGCGATTGCGCCCGGCGAGACATTTCCCGCGGAGTGGGGCGGCGGCGTCAACAAGTGGCCCTGGGCCGTCCCTCTGATTGCAGCCAATGTCGCAACCAAGCCGGAACTTGTCGGCCATTTTGCCACCGAGGAGCCGGACTTCAATCTTATGATCCCCGACCAGATCAGAGCCGAAGTTTTTATCCGCCATCTGAACAACTGGGTCGCTGACAAGACTCAGGGCAAAGACACCATGCCCGAGTTCATCCTGATGCGCCTGCCCGACGATCACACCGCCGGAACACGGCCCGGCGGACCCACTCCGAAATCATCGGTCGCCGATAACGACCTCGCAGTCGGACGGGTGGTCGATGCCGTCTCGCATTCGCCGTTCTGGGACGATACCGCGCTCTTCATCCTCGAAGACGACGCCCAGAACGGCGCCGACCACGTGGACGCGCACCGCAGCACCGCTCTTGTGATCAGCAAATATTCCCCGCGTGGCGTCGGCGGTGCGACCTATATCGACAGCCGCTTCTACTCCACCGTCAGCGTCATTCGCACCATGGAATCGCTGCTCGGCCTGCCTCCCATGAATAACAACGACGCCTTCAGTTCTCTGATCTCCACGCTCTTCACAGGCCCCGGCGATCAGCCTGCCTTTGCGGCGGATTACTCCAACCGCGACAACGGCCTCATCTACACCGCCAACGTCAAAACGGCCGTGGGAGCCCACGCAAGCATGAAGATGGACTTCACTCACGCCGACCGCGCCCCCGCTGAAAAGCTCAACATCATTCTGTGGAAAGACGCCATGGGCAACGCGCCCGTCCCGGCCATGCTGAAAGTACATGACAAGAAAAACGCCAAGGACGACGACGATTAGAGATCCGCGTCACGCCTCTTGAGCGCTCACTAGGCGGCTGAGTCCAAGTTATCGGTTTTATTCGGCATATTTTTCAGCAGCCAAATGAACTCAACACAGAAGATGATGAACAATGTGGCCATCTCGAGGAGTTCGAACCAAGTGGCTGCAGGTCTTCCTGATCGGGTGTACCAGGATGACTCATCAAGCCATGCCGGCAGACGCGGTTTTATATACAGTCCGAAATTGATAACCTCGGCGACCAATGCGAGGAACACGCAGTGAACAAGAAAAATGGCCTGAGGCGGCTGGGCTTTCTCTGCGGCAAACGTGCAGTCCTCCACGCTCCGCGCCAGGCCGAAGATGATCACGGTATATGCCGCACAAACGCCTGCGATGCCGGAAATAGTGGACCAGTGGCTGTTGGCGAATGGGCTATAAATCGCTGCGCCAATTACCATCCCCACCGCGACGGCGAGCGTCATCTTGAACCGGTTTATCCTCCACATTTCTTGCGCCCTTCCCGACTTAAGGATTATCAAAAGGAATCTTCTTTTCAAATCCGGGGTCGTCCGAAGTATACCCCTTCAGCGCGGGCAAACCTCCTCTCACAATGGCAAGTGGAAAAGCGCAAATCCATATTCGATTCGAGCTCTGTCCGTTTACACTATCCGCATGACGAAACGCATCGGCATCCATCTGGGCACAACGGGCGGCGCATCTAACGCCGTCGAGCGCGCCGTGGAGATTGGCGCCAACACCTTTCAGATTTTTTCCTCCAGCCCGCGCATGTGGCGCGCCCCAAAAATCGACCCCAAGCAGGCCGCGCGCATGAAGGAACTGCGCGCCAAGCTCGACGTAGGTCCGCTGGTGATCCACACCAGCTACCTGGTCAACGTATGCAGCCAGACGGACGAGATTCGCGAGAAAAGCGTTGCGGCCTTTCGCGGCGAAATCGAGCGC
>JBAPYY010000506.1:0-10881 GCA_049284975.1 Occallatibacter sp. | reverse complement strand
GCCCGCAGCCGCGCCTGGACCGCAATCGCGGAAACGGCATGGCCGTGACAGTTGGCCGTTTGCGCCCCTGTGGCGTGCTCGACTGGAAGTTTACCGTGCTCTCGCACAACACCATTCGCGGAGCTGCGGGAGCCGCCATCCTCAACGCTGAACTGCTGGCAAGCCTTGGCAAGCTCTAAGAGCTATTAGCTTTTGGCTTTTAGCTAGATATTGAGAACATCCAACTAAGAAACAAGAGCTGGATTATCCGTCGGGACCAAATGGCGGGGAAAACGAACTGAAGTCTTTTAGCTGGTCAGATTGAATAAATTTTCCCTCAGGGGCTAAAGCCCCCGTTGATTTTGGAGCGTTTATGGCACGACTGAAGTCGTGCCCTTTCAAAACGGAGAGATTTCGATAGGAAGACGTGCATGAGCCTTGTAGTCATGAAGTTTGGCGGCACCTCGGTCGAGGATCCGGCGGCCATTCGCCGTACCGCGGCCATCGTCGCCGGGCGCGTGGCCCAGGGCAAACAGCCGGTCGTCGTGGTCAGCGCCATGGCCAAGGTCACCGACCAACTGCTGCGCGCTGCCGCAACTGCCGCGCAGGGGGATCGCACAGGAGCGCTGGCCATCAGTTCGCGATTGCGCTCGCGCCATCGCGATACCGCCGCCGCGTTGGTCACCGATTCCGCCGCCTTGATCGACCGCATCGACCGCAAGTTTGATTCTCTCGATGAAATTCTGCGCGGACTGGCCGCCATCCTCGAACTCACCCCGCGCGTCTCCGACCTGATTGTCAGCTTCGGCGAGTTGTTCTCCAGCCGCATTGTCGCCGTAGCGTTTCGAGAACTGGGCATCAATTCGGTCCACATCGATGCGCGGCAGATCATCATCACCGATTCGCAATTCCAGAAGGCAATTCCGCAGGACGCGGTCATCGAGGAGCGGGCCCCCGCCAAGCTGCAGCCGCTGCTCGCGCAAAACCAGGTTCCCGTGATGGGCGGCTTCATTGCATCCAACCAGGCCGGCATCACCACTACACTTGGTCGCGGTGGCTCGGACTTCACCGCTGCCCTTGTCGGCGGCGCGCTGCGTGCCGAGGCCATTGAAATCTGGACCGATGTGGACGGCATCATGACGGCCGATCCGCGCGTCTGCCCCGACGCTCTTCGTGTGAAGGTTATCAGCTTTGAAGAGGCCGCCGAGTTGGCTTACTTCGGCGCCAAGGTGCTTCACCCAGCCACCATTCTGCCCGCCGTCAAGAAAAATATCCCCGTGCTGGTGCTCAACAGCCGCAACGCAGCCTGCGAAGGCACGCGCATCATCTCGCTTCCTCCGCATTGCAAGAGCCCATTCAAATCCATCGCCGTCAAAAAGAAGCTCAGCATCATCGACGTGGTGGCCGGCCGCATGTTGATGACGCACGGCTATATGAAGGAAATCTTCACTGTATTCGACAATCACAAGTGCCCCGTCGATATGGTTTCCACGAGCGAGGTTTCCGTCTCGCTCACCGTTGACTCCAACGACAAGCTCCCCGCCATCGCCGCCGATCTCGGGCAATTGGCCGATGTGAAATATGAAGGCCGCAAGGCCCTGATCTGTTTGGTCGGAGACGACATTCGCGGACGCAACGGAATGGCGGCGCAGGTATTCACCGCTATCCGCCACATTAACATCCGCATGATTTCGCAGGGCGCGAGCGAAATCAATATGAGCTTCATGATCGATGAAGACGATGCAGACGAGGCCGTTCGCTCGCTCCACGCTGCATTCTTCCAGGACCCCGACCCGGCTATCTTCGATGTTGATGCGCGCAAGGCATAGTTCATATTGCAAGCGATGCGGCAGCTAACTCACGCAGCCCCGCCAACTCGCCAACTTGCGAACCCGCGCAGCGGGGCCAACCCGGCCAAACATACCGCAGGATCAAATGCTCAAGATCACTTTAAGGGCGACGCACGCAAAGTGCGTATTTGGTGTCGCGAAAAAGCTGTAAGTCATATGAGGGCTTCGAAGTGCCGAAGTCGAAGAACCACCCATCGCTGTAAGGATGCCAGAAGCGATCTATCGGCCGGTTGCTGCTCCAAGGATTGCTTGTCAATGACAGGCCTCCTCTCACGTGACGGCCAGCATTGATAATGAGAAATTCGAAATTGCCGACCCGTTCGTGATTGGGAGCGCTCTTATCAACAAGGCCTGCCAATTCATCGAGCGTTGCCAGCCTCCAGTCGGAGTACCCGGCTAACTGCAATTTGCGGCAGTACTTCCTCGCCCCGTGCCAGGTCACCTCCTTGCCGTTGTCCTTCGCAGCCCACATGAGCCTGGTGAATGGATCGACCCAATACCCACGCACCAGAGTCTCATGCGCCAATCTCTCCTCCTCCTTAGCTTGCGCCAGTTCTCGCGCCTTTTCGCGAATGAGAAATTCCTGCTCCTCGGATCCAACCAACTCCTGTTGAGGAAGAGCCGGACGAACCTGAGGTGCGAGGGCTGGCGAGGAAGATCCCGTCGAGGACTGAGCGCCGGCAGCCATGGCGAAGTAAGTTAAGAAAACAAGAACAACCTTTGCTTGCCACTTCATGGTTCACGCTCCAAACAAAGAAAGGGAATCTGAAAGTTCTGCGTTAAGCGCAGTTCCAGATTCCACTCTGGAACTGCGCTTGTTCGTCTTCTTTGGTTAGCCTCCTCAGAGGCCGCTTTATCCGCACGAGTTCAGAACCCTTGATCGATCGCTTTGGCCGGGGGTTGGAGGCGGGCTGCGGAAAGTATCTTCACGATCTGCTCGGCCATGGGACCGGAGGCAACGACTCCGTCGATGGCTCGAACTCTGCCCGAAGCTAGAACAACGCCCGTCGCGCGGTCCGTGAGGACGTAGGTGTGGATGTGCGTGAAGATGACCCGGTCGATCTGGAGTTGCAGCTCGGCAGAACGCGGCTTGCTGATGCGCGGATTGACGTAGCGCGGACCGTCGACGATCGACAGGCCTAGTTTCTCCCAGTCCTTCTGGTTCAAAAGAGCGCGGGAGAGAGTGGCGGAGGAGAGAAAGTCGGTATCGGAAAAAATGCAAATGGTGCGGGCGCTCTTGAGAATCTTGTTGTGGTCGAGATCGGCGGCGGTGAGCGACGGCTCTTCCTTCGGTTCCTGTGCGGCTTGAGTGAGGCGCAGAGAGCCGGTGATCTGGATGGCTTGAGCGGGCTGTGGGTTGGACGGGGCGGCCTGCGTGGGTTGCTGCGCCGCCAGCATAGGACAAAGGCTGAGAAGCAGAACGGCTTGAATCATCGAATGGTTCATCGGAATCTCCTTGTCTGGTCTTACAAGGCCCGATGTTAGGGAGGTTGCACACGTGTGTGGGCGAGATTGGGACAGTTTCTGAAGTGTCCCAATGGCGGGTCTTTGGGCGCGTGGTTTCGTACCTTGAATTCAAGCTATCCCAGGTGCCCAAAAGCGAGGCACCTGGGGCACCCGTACCCGCTGGGGCACCGGCACCCGGAACTGGCACAACAACAAGCGCAAAGACCTATGTGGAGGCAGAGATGCTTTCTTCCTGCTGGCGCAATCCGGCCAGGGTCGGCCCGTCCAGCAGAGTAAAGCGCAGCGCGAAAGCGCCCGGAGGCAATTCCAGCGCAGTGACCGCATCGCAGACCACGCCTGACGTTGCGTCGAGTCCGCGCTTCCAGCCGGGCTGCGCGGGGTCGCGCACCAACAGGCTCTCCGGCGCGAGTCCGGCGGCTATCAGCAAGGTCTGCGCAATGCGCTGAAACTCCGTCCACCGCGAGGCGATGCCCACCAGCTCTCCGGCGTGTTCGGGCATATATTTCTGCAAATGGGCCAGAAGCTCAAGCGAGATGGGATGCACCTGCAGTACAGTCAGCTCGGTTCCGGCAGGCAGCAGCTTGCGCACCATTTCGGCTTTGCTGGGAGCAACCACTAGCATTGCCCCCTCCACCATGCCGGGTTCGGCGCATTCTGTGGGGGCGCATCCATCAATCGGCAACGTCAGTGCCTGCCGCATTTCGTGCATGAAAATGCGGCGCAATTCGGGCTCCGGTTCAATGACAAGCCAGCGTGACGGCGGCGCGAGCGCAATCCAGCGGCTCAGCCTATCTCTGACCTGGAACTCGGTTGCGCCCAGCTTGCGCGCATTTGCCATCAGATCGCCGATCAATTGGTCTACGGCAAACTCCGTGGCCAGATCTGGCGAGAGCGGCGCCGCTGATCCGCTGTCCCGCACATAGACGCCGCTGCCATGCCGGAACTCAAGGCGGCCCTCACTCTCCAATTGTTTATATGCCGCGCTGGCCGTGTTGGCGTGGATGCCATACCGTCGCGCCAGCTCGCGGGTGCTCGGCAACCGCTGGCCGGGAACAAGTTCGTGGCAGAGAATGCCCAGAGTCACCTGCGTAACCAGCTGATCGCGCAGCGAAACTTCGCCAGTTCGGTTGAGCCAGAGCCGCATCAGACTAACTCGCCGCATCCACAGCAGACGCTGCGGCGGATCTCTTGCGGCCGTAAATCACCAACAGCGCCAGGAGCAGCAGGACGACGACAGCCAAAACCAACACGCTGCCTTCTGGGCCATCTGCGCCACCGCTCCAGAGAGCGTTGCCCGTGACTATCGCGTTCATGTAGTGGCCGGTAGCGACCATGCCGCTGTCTGGGGTTCCGTAGAAAAAGGTTTCCGCCCAGTCCCACGCCGCATGGCAGCCAATCGCCCACCATAACGAGCCAGTCAGCCGCACACTGACGCAGAAGACAAACCCGATCGACGCAGCGGCAAAAATGCCAATCCAGTTTTCGCTGCCGTTGCCCGTGTGGATAAGGCCAAACAGTGTAGAAGCAGCCCAGGACGCCTGCCAGAAGGCCGCTCCCGGCGTTTTGCGAATGTGGAGCATCAGGCAGGGGACAAGCCCCAGCAAGGCCGCAAGATAGACGCCCCAGACATCGTCGCCTTTGGCGAAAAAAAGCAGCACTAGACAGGCTGCGCCCACTGTTCCCAACGCCCACCAGAAGTTGATGCCGCGAGTGAAGGTAAACTGCAGAAAGCCGCGAAAGCTGCCTTCTTCAACGATACCAACGAGCAGAAAAACCACGCCCCAGATTGCGCCAAAGCCGCATATCTGCACTCCGGAGAGTGCAGTTGGGCCCAAATGCATCCAACCGCCCAAAGCGAGTGCGCCCACCAGTGCAGAGAGCGCGGCGAATCCGGCAACGAGTCCGCTGAGAAAGCGAACCAGACGCCGTGGCCCACGCAAGTTGTAGTCCATGATGCGACGGCGCTCCAGCATCGCAACCAGCGCAACCGCGGCCAGCATTGAAAGAAATAAAATCACTTCACTGATGAGCGCCGTCGCGGGCGTGAAACCGCTCGTCTTTACGTGAGGAACGTGCCTGGCAATTGCCGTAGCAATCGTTCCCAGCGTAATCGTGAAAATTACGGTCAGGATGAAAAACATCGCCGCCGACCAGCCGGCGCGCAAACCCTGGCCGCCGATGAAAGCCCAACGCAGGCCGCGATATTCCGGCTCCGGGGAAACCGGGGATGAGATCTCACTTGGGGTGGTTGATGCTTGCTGCGCAGGTTGAATCTCCGGCTCCATCGAGCCTCCTTCAAATGAATGCGGGTTTGCCTACCGATTTGTACTAATGGAAAGATACTCTACGCAAATGCCGCATGGTCAGTTCCGCACAGTACCAGATGGAAATTTGGATTGGCCCACTGGCTGGAATTCGCCCCCCCGCCTTGACACAGCCGCCCGTTGGCTTGATGCTAGACAGTTCCGGCAATTCAAGTTTCCTGCGCATGGAGGGCATAAGACCTTGCAGGTTCGCGTCTTTTATCACGACAAATGCTTTGATGGAGCCTGCTCGGCTTCGCTTTTCACGCGCTTTCACCGCGAGTGCGTCGCCAGCGGCGCCAGCTACGAGTATCACGGCCTCGTCCATCGCGCCGGCGCTCTGTTCGACGAGAGTGACTTTACCGGCGACCAAAACGCCATAGTGGACTTCAAGTACTCGGACTCACCTAAAATCACCTGGTGGTTCGACCATCATTTGTCGGCTTTTCTCACTCCCCAGGATCACGAGCATTTCCTGGCCTGCAAGCAGGACCCCGACTGCGGCAATCGCAAGTTTCTCGATGTGAACTACACCTCCTGCACCAGCTTTCTGGCCTACATCGGCTCCACTCGTTTCGGCTTCGACACCGCGCCTGTCGCCGAACTGATTCACTGGGCCGACATCGTAGACGGAGCGAAATATGAGAGCGCCGAGTCAGCCGTCGAAATGGCCGCGCCGGCCATGAAGCTGACCCTCATTATCGAGTCCTCGCAGGATGATGTCTTCGTCCCGCGCCTCATTCCTCTGCTCACCCAGATGCCGCTGGCCGAGGTGCTGAGCCAGCCTTTCGTGGCTGATCGGCTGCCGCCCCTGCTCGAGCGCCATGAGAAATCCATAGACCTGATCCGCCAGCGCGCCGAAGAGCGGAACGGCACCATCTTCTTCGACGTAACCGATTTGCCGCTGGATGGCTATAACAAATTCATCCCTTACTATCTCCATCCCCAGGCCACTTACTCGATCGGCCTCTCGAAATCCAGCTTCCGCACCAAGGTTTCGGTGGGCTCGAATCCCTGGACCAAGGCCGACCCAGCCAAAATGACGAACTTGGCGCAGATTTGCGAGCGCTACGGCGGCGGCGGCCATGCCCGCGTAGGCGCTATCAGCTTCCCGCCGGACCAGGCGGACAAAGCCCGCGTGGCCGCGGCTGAAATTGTGGCGGAGCTGAGGTCGAAGAACCCGATGGCGTGAAGGGCTAAAAGCTGATGTTCCAAATTCTTCCAGGATGGGCTACAATGTAGCTCAGGAGTCTCCAATGCCTGCTAATGCCGTAGTCCGTGCCAGGATCGATGCGCGCGTAAAAGAAGAGGCCACAGCTATCTATGCCGCTGCTGGTCTCACGCTTTCCGATGCATTTCGCATGATGCTCATGCGGACGGTTGCCGAGCGAGCGCTTCCCTTCGAGCCGCTGATGCCCAACGCTGAGACCGTGGAAGCTATGAAGGCAGCGCGGCGAGGCGAACTGACCAAGGTCGGCAACATTAACGATCTGTTGGCTGACCTCCACGCGGACGATTAGCCGCACCAGCCGCTTCAAGAAGGATTACAAGCGCGAAGCGAAAGGTCAGCACCGAGCGACCCTGGACACGGATTTGCTGGCTGCCGTTTCTTTGCTGGCTACCGATGCTCCTTTGCCAGAAAGACTCCGCGATCATCCTCTGACCGGTGAGTGGACCGACCATCGCGACTGTCACATTAAGCCCGATCTTGTGCTCATCTACCGCATACCAGATGCAGAATCGCTGGAGTTGGTCAGGATCGGCTCCCACAGCGAGTTGAGCTTATAATTGCTCGCCCGGATGATCGCACACTAAGCTAAACGCCGACGGCCGAAAGCTGCTCTTCACAACCCGAGCGCCTGTGCCTTGCTTTTCATCGCTTCCAGGCAAAACGCGATGTGTGCGTCCAGTTCGATGCCCAGTTCCGCTGCGCCCAGCACAATATCTTCGCGGTTTACGCCGCGCGCGAACGCCTTGTCTTTCATCTTCTTGCGCACGCTGGCGACTTCAACATCGGCAATCGCCTTGGTCGGCTTCACCAGCGCGCAGGCAGTCAAAAATCCCGACAACTCGTCGCAGGCGAACAGCGCTTTCGCCAGATGCGTGACGCGCGGCACGCCACTGTACTGTGCGTGACCCAGAATCGCGGTGCGCATTTCTTCGGGCCAGCCCAGGCGCTCAAGTTCACGCACACCCACAAACGGATGCTCCTCTGGCGTGGGGTGGCGCTCATAGTCGAAGTCGTGCAGCAGGGCCGTGGTCGCATAAAGTTCAAGAAACGCCCTCCGTGCTTCCCCCTCCAGCGCGAGACGGCCAGCCTCCGCATCGCCATATGCCGTCACGCAGGCTTCCACTCCCAGCGCGTGCTTGCGCAGGCTCTCGCTCTGGGTCCACTCGGTCAGCAGCTGCCACGCCTGTTCGCGTCCGAATTTGTTGGACAATGCATCATTTCCAGTGCAGCTATTCATTGATTTCCTGCCCCTCGATGTTGCTCAATCTGGTTCGTTCTTCTCACGGTTTCACCGGCTATTCTAGCGGTCTGATCGGTGAGAAATGGGTTTGTATCTAATTTTTCACTTGACAGTTATGGTTCGCTTCCCCGAAAGTAACACACACGTGGTGCTTTAACGCACCGCGGGGTTCCTGCTCTGGCACTCCGCGCACCACTGATGACAGCTACCTTGGCCTGCGTGGAGACACGCGAAGTTGTCCGCTGCAATTTTCCCGATTGCAAACTGGTCCAATTCAAACCCAGCAACTCCCTCTGCAGACGGTGCCACAGGCCCCTGGACATCGAGGAGCCGGTTCGACTTGGTCCGGTTGCGGTGGAAAGCCGCCCCGTGGATCCCGCGACCGAAGCCGGCCTGAAAGTGGCCGGTCAAGTGAAGGAAATCCGCCGTGCGCGCCATCTCAGCCAGCGTCAATTGGCCGGCCGGATGCAGGTGCCCCGCACCTACATCTCGAAGATCGAGAATGGCAAGGCGATTCCAACGCTTAGCTCGCTGGAGCGTCTGGCCGCTGCTCTGGGCGTGGACGTTCGCCAACTGCTTCGCGACTCCCGCAGCTGCCGCGACGAAGAGGTGGCAGCGATCCTCGCCGACCCATTGCTTGCGGAGATTGCGGCCTTGCTGCCATGCCTGGACTCATTGCACCGCTCTCTCGTTATGGGCGCTGCGCATGACATGACCATGGGCCACAGGCGGATCGCGTAGGACTTGGGAGCATTTCGTCCCCGCTCCCGCGGCGCAGGGCTCTCGCGCATTGGCACAGAGCGCTCCCGCGCGCATTCACTCGCGGCGCGGGGAATAATTGCGGCCCATGGGCGCTTGTGCTACGGTCGAGATTGTAGTGCCCTGGTTCCCGGCGGCTGAGAATTCGGCAGGCTGAAGTAGTTTCAAACCACTTATAATCGCTCAGGACCTTGGCTGTTGGCTGTGCCAGCCGGCGTTCCCAAGGCGCCCGTGCGGGCACGAAAAAGCAACTGTTGAGGCGAGTCCTTTGTTTTCTGCTGCCACGCTGCGCATCGATGAGCTTCCCGCTGACGAGCGCGCTGTCTATGAAACGCTCAAACCCGAACGCCTGCCCCAGCACGTGGCCATCATCATGGACGGCAATGGCCGGTGGGCTGGTCGCAGGTCGCTCAAGCGCTTCCTTGGCCATCAGCAGGGCGCCAACAGCGTGCAACTGGTCACCGAGACCGCATCCCGCATCGGACTGCCGTGGCTCACCCTCTACGCCTTTTCGCTGGAAAACAACCTCCGCCGCCCCAAGGCCGAGGTCAACTTCCTCATGCGTTTGCTGCAGTCGTACCTGGAATCCAATCTTCAACGCATGATGGACAACAATATTCGCATAAAATACATCGGCCGGACGCACGAGCTGCCCGCCGAGGTTCAGGAAAAGATGCGCTGGGCCGAGGGGGCCACGGCCGGCAACACCGGCACCACCCTCACCCTGGCGCTTAACTACGGCGGACGTTCGGAATTGGTGGACGCCTTCCGCGCCCTGACGGCTGAGATGAAACAGAAACACCAGAGCGCAGAGCAGATCACCGAGGAAGATATTCACCGTCATCTGTACACGGCGCACATGCCCGACCCCGACCTGCTGATTCGCACCTCGGGCGAGATGCGGCTGTCCAATTATTTGCTGTGGCAGGTGGCCTACACAGAGATTTTTGTCACCGAGCGGTTGTGGCCGGATTTCCGCGGCATCCATTTGCTGGAAGCCATCGCAGAATTCCAGCAGCGCGAGCGCCGCTACGGCGGGCTGAGCGATAACGTGGGTGAAGTGGAAGAAGATCTAGACAAAATCAAGATTGTCGCAAGCTGAAGCCTATCGTTCCTCGCGACGACTCTCAGGCGCTTCACTCGCACAATATTGGATTATTTCGTTCGGAATTGCCAGCTATTGAGCTGGTTGCTCACTCACACTCTGCCCCGGCAGTGTATTCTCAACCCTGAATGAAACGCATAATCACCGCTCTCATACTGATCCCTGTGGTCCTGATCCTCGTCTTCCTGGGGCCGTGGTGGCAATGGCTGTTTACGATGGCCGTGGCGACGGTGGCCGCGCTGGCTGCGTGGGAATTCCTTGGCATGGCCGAAAACGCCGGAGCACAACCGCCACGCATTGCCGTGCTGGTGGCTATTCTGGCTCTCTTTGCCGGCTACTTCGAGTGGCCTGGCCAAACGGCGGCCATCTTTGGGATTCTCAGCCTGGCTCTGCTGGTCTATTGCACGTTTTTCAGGCCCATCGAAAAGCTTATGGCCGACGCATCGTCCTCCATCTTCTGCCTGCTTTACATCGGATTCACCCTGCTTGCGCTACCCGCCCTGCGCGAGAACCCCGAAGGCAACGGGCCGTCTCTGCTTGCCTTCCTGCTCTGTGTGGTTTGGGCTGGAGACACTGCCGCCCTTTATGTAGGCCGCGCCTTGGGCCGGCACAAAATGGCGCGCACTCTCAGCCCCAACAAAACCTGGGAGGGAGCGCTAGGCTCAGTGGCCGGCAGTCTGCTCGCAGCCGGCTTGCTGCTCGGCCTCTCTCATCTGCTGCAGATGTGGGATACGGCCGGCCTCTCGTATCCCGAAAGCGTCCAGTATTGGCTGACGCTGGCCGTAGTGGTCAACGTGGCAGCACAGGCGGGCGATCTGGCTGAGTCCGCACTCAAGCGCTCGGCAGGCGTCAAGGATTCCGGCTCCCTGCTTCCCGGCCATGGCGGCGTGCTGGACCGCATTGACGCGCTGCTCTTCGCCGCCCCTGTGCTCTGATACGCGCAACTG
>JBAPYY010000505.1:0-11752 GCA_049284975.1 Occallatibacter sp. | reverse complement strand
GGAGAAGCCCACAACGTCGCGTTGCGCGGAACTCAACGGCTCAAAAAAATCGGAGATTGAGAGCCTGCGGCCCTGCTGCTGGCGCGGGAAGCTGATACGCTCAAGCTCGCGAGCGGGATCTTCGGGATCAAAGATAATGAGGTCGTCGCGGTCGCTTGCGCAGGGATAGAAACCGACGACGGATTTGGGATCAAACCATCCCGCTGCTTTCACTTCTTTTTCAAGATCGAACAGAATCGGGCGGTACTTTTCTTCAACAAGGCGCAGATAATCGCCTTGCGCGGCGGTCTTTAGTTGCCACTGATTCTTGAAGAGCGCAGTCTCGTTGATATACGGAAAGATTTCGTCGAGATTGTAATTCTTGAAGACGTGCGCGCCCCAGAAGGCTGGCCTGGGAATCTCCGCGACCCGCTCCACGACCGGAGAACGGCCCTCTGGCGTCAGTTCTACGAGGGTCAATTCGGGCGCAGGCGCACCGGCTTTGGCAAAGACTTTCACCGTGCGACCGTCCGCTTCCCTGCTCTCGCGTACTGCCGCGTCGTCTGAGGTAAGATCGGCCATGGTATGCAATCCGGCGAATGCGTCTTCGGCATAAAAGACCGGGCCAGCGTATTCCTTGCGCAAGTCTTCTTCGACATATTTGCGGGTGAGCGCCGCGCCGCCGCAGATGACGGGCACAGTGAGGCCCAGCCGCTCCAAATCCTGCAACACATACTTCATTTCGAGCGTAGACTTGACCAGCAGGCCGCTCAAGCCAATAGCGTCCGCACCAATCTCCTGCGTAGCAGCGATGATGGCGTCAGAGGGCTGCTTGATGCCCAGATTGACCACGCGATAGCCATTATTCGAAAGGATGATGTCCACGAGATTCTTGCCGATGTCGTGCACGTCGCCCTTGACCGTGGCCAGCACCATGGTGCCTTTTCCGCCGCCGTCCGATTTTTCCATCTTCGGTTCAAGATAAGCAACAGCGGCCTTCATCACCGCCGCCGAATCGAGCACTGAAGGCAATTGCATCTTGCGCGCGCCGAACAGATCGCCGACGGTCTTCATTCCGTCGAGCAAAACCGTATTAATCAGTTCGAGCGGCGAGTGAGTAATCAGCGCGGCTTCCAAGGTTTCATTCAGCGTTTGTTTTAGCTCGCCCAATCCAATCGTTCGTTCGCCGCGAATAATCATCTGCTTGAGCTTCTCGTCGGTGGTGAGGTTCTCAACAGGGATTTCGTCCACTTGCACAGAGCCTTTGCCGAGGGTGGCGAAGTGCGCCATGTAAGTCTGAAGCGGATCGGCGCTCGTACCGTTCAGTCCCCAATCCTGAAAAATGAGCTTGCGGGCGAGCTCAACTTCAACTTCAGGAATCTTGTATAACGGATAGATTTTGGAGTAGTTAACGATGGCCGCGTCAAGACCGCGGTCCACGGCCTCCTTGAGGAAAACCGAGTTCAGCACGCGGCGGGCATATGCGTTCAAGCCAAAAGAAATGTTGGAAACGCCGAGGACTGTTCGCGAGCGCGGCAGCTCAACCTTGATGCGCCGCACCGCTTCAAGGGTTTCGATTGCCGCCGAACGATAGTCTTCCTGGCCGGTGGAGATCGGCAGGGTAAGCGCGTCGAAAATGAGGTCTTCAGAGCGCAGACCGTATTTGTTGACTGCCAGATCGTGGATGCGATGGGCGATGGCCACTTTGTGATCGGCGGTAAGCGCCATGCCCTGCTCGTCGATGGTGAGCGCGATAACCGCAGCCCCGTAACGGCGCGCCATGGGCAGCACGAGGCTGGTGCGCTTCTCGCCGTCTTCCAGGTTGATGGAGTTGATGATGGGCTTGCCGGGGATGCGCTTGAGCGCCTCTTCGATGACGCCGGCCTCGGTTGAATCCACCAGGATGGGCGCGGGAACGCGGGTGGCGATTTTCTCCAGCACAGCGTTCATGTAACCGATCTCGTCTTCGCCGACAATGGCGCAGCAGAGATCGAGCATCTGCGAGCCTTCACCAGTCAATCGTTTGGCCAGGGTGAGAATGCCGTCGTAGTCGCCCGCGCGCACCATGTCGCGAAAAGTTTCCAGGCGCGTGGTGGTGTTCATCTCCTCGGCGATTATGATAGGCTGCGCGTCGGCTTCGAGCGGCACCGCACTGAAGGCGCTGGCCGCGACTGATTGCTGCGGCACTGCGCGTGCGGCGGGCGTCACACCCTTGACGGCATCGGTCACGGCGCGCAAATGTTCTGGCGTGGTGCCGCAACATCCGCCGACAACCTGCACTCCGTATTCGACGACAAACCGCCGTAGATAAGCGGCCAGTTCGGCGGGCGTGAGCTTGTAGACCGCGCGTCCGCCCTCGTTCTGCGGCAGGCCGGCGTTGGGCAGTACGCTGATGGGCAATGTGGAATTCTGGCAGAGGAAGCGGACCGCGTCGTTCATTTCCGCGGGGCCTGTGGCGCAATTGAGGCCAATCACATCGGGCTGAAGGCTCTCGAGGACCGCGAGAGCCGCGCCAATCTCCGAGCCGAGGAGCATGGCGCCAGTGGCTTCGAGGGTGATTTGGGCCTGAAGCGCAACGTTGCGGCCAGTGGACGGGATGCGGCCCTCACGCGCGTCACGAATCGCGTCCTGACAGGCGGCGAGAGCGATCTTCACCTGCAACAGATCCTGGCAGGTTTCCACGAGCAGCACATCAACGCCGCCTTCGATGAGGGCCTCAGCCTGTTCGCGGTACGCGGCAGCCATGGCGTCGTAGCCGATGTGACCCAGAGAAGGCAGTTTGGTGGTAGGGCCGATGGAGCCGGCGACAAAGCGTGGCTTGTCAGGCGTGGAGTATTCGTCGGCCACCGAGCGTGCCAGCCGCGCCGCGGCAAGGTTCAACTCGCGTGTGCGGTTCTGGAGATCGTACTCGGCCAATACAATGCTCGACGAGCCGAAGCTGTCGGTCTCGACCACATCGCACCCAGCCTCAAAGAAAGAGGCGTGAATGGCGCGGATCACGTCGGGGCGCGAGAGAACCAGCAGCTCGTTGCAACCCTCCTTGCCCAGGAAATCCTCCGGCGTGAGGTTGTGCTTTTGCACATTCGTGCCCATCGCGCCGTCATAAACCAGCACGCGCCGTTTCAGTTCTGAAAGAAAATCGACCAAGTTCACTCCTGCCAATCGGCCGCTGAAGAAAACCGGGAAGGCGGCTCATCACTAGCATAAATGGTTCACTAATATGTGTTTCCGATTTTTCCGTCCATTACTTTTGTTCTGAGGCTTTGCACAAAAACATCGAAGTCCGGATCGCGATCCGGACCTCGATGGTGAAACGGGGAAATCAACTACTTCTGCGCGCCATTGGGTGCGGTTTCAGTCCCAGCTTGAGTGGCGCCTTGCGATGAACTGCCATGGCAGCAATTTTTTCCGCTGCCCTTCTGGCAACACTGCTTTGCGCCACCGTCTTTACTGCACATTTTTGCACCCTTCTGGTCACAGCACTTCTTGTCGCAACCACCTTTGCAGCACTTTTCCCCGGTGCAGACGCCATTGTGGGCCATTGGGCAGTTTGCGCCCATTGGAGTCTGCGAGGACTGGGCAAAGGCTAAGGCGGTGAAGACAAGAAGGAACGATAGAAATGAGATGGTACGCTTCATGGAAATCTCCTTGACGTTAGAAATTCTGGTCACAAATCGAGCCACAAGGCGAAAACCTTGTGACTGCTTCATTTGCTTGAACGTCAAGGGCGGTCTAGATCCGAAAGACCTGAAAGAGAATGTATCTGGCTGGAGCGGATGCTGCAGTTTTACCCGGTGGAGCGGCTACAAAGGCCGAATCCGCGTTCACGACCATTTGGGGCACCGCAGCAATGAGTTCCGTACGGGAGACCTTTGGTTTGACCCCTGCCGTCAGTTGAGCAACCGCCCGCGGCAAAGCGTCATGGCAGCAATTCTGGTCACAAGCAGTGCCAGCTGCTTTATGCGGCATGCGGCAATTCATGCCCATATGGTTCATCATCTTGCCGCAACAAGGGGCGCAAGGGCCACATGCTGGAGCTCCCATGTTGCAAGGCAGCGCTGCAAGGGCAGGTTGCGCCACAAGCAGCGCGACAGCAACCACAGCGACGACCTGGAAGAGCCTTTTCATCTGCTTGAGATTGAGTATGACTGGCTGGGTGACCTCGGTCAAGTGAGCTACATCACACCTACAGCAGGCTCAGAATGCACGCGGCGCTGTATATATAGGAAACATTGCTGCCTCTTATTTTGCCGCCGTCAGCGCGCTCACCGGGACCAGCATATCTTCCTTGCGCATGACCAGGTTAGTGGCGTTCAGAGTGGCCAGCTCAAAGCCGTGACCGTGGGTGATGGCGTCGGTGGGGCAGGCTTCAACGCAGTAGCCGCAGAAGATGCAGCGATTGTAGTCGATGTTGTAGACCTTGGCGTAGCGCTCGGAAGAGGAGATGCGAACTTCGTCGGTGTTTTCCGCAGCCTCAATATAGATGCAATTTGCGGGGCAGGCCGCGGCGCAAAGAAAGCAGGCTACGCATTTCTCCAGGCCGTTCTCGTCGCGTTGCAGCACGTGAGCGCCGCGGTAGCGCGGCTCAAGCACTGCGCCGCGCAGGGGGCCCTTGCCGTCAGGATAGTTCTCTACCAGTGTAGGCTTGGCGATCTCCCCGAGGGTGATGCTCATTCCTTTGGCGATGGCGGCGATATTGCCCACGATGGACATGAGGTAAGTATACGATGGATTCGAGGAGAGATTCACCATGCGATTGAGAGTTTGGGTGGCAATGCTTTGGTTCACAGTTGGAATGGCTTTAATGGCTGGAACATTTACCGCTATGTCGCAGGCGCAGAGCCAGCCACAGCCGGCTATGAGCGGTATGATGCCGGCTCATGAGATGGGCAAACCAATGGCTGCGGCAGGGCCGTTGAAGATTCTCTTCGGAGACAAATCCGCCGAATGGACACCGGCCACACTGGCCACGCTGCCGCATCAGACCGTGACCGTAGTCAATAGCCACACCAAAGCGAGCCTGACATACTCCGGCGTGCCGCTGATTGAGCTGCTCAAGCCGCTTGGCGTGCCCGAGAAGCTAATGGGCAAGCAGTTGAGGCTCTATCTGGTGGCTCAAGGCTCCGATGGGTATGAAGCTGTTTACTCGCTGGCTGAAGTCACGCCCGCGATGAGCAGCGCGACAGTAATTGTTGCCGACACGTTGGGAGGAAATCCGCTGCTCGCGGACAAGGGGCCGCTCCAGCTTGTGACTACCGGAGACAAGGCGCTGGCCCGCTGCGTACGGAACCTGGTGGCTGTCCGCGTGCTGGCGGCGGAATTGGGAGTTCAGGAATGCATCAGCGCCAAGCGCCGGGCGGCACGGATTGTCCGTGGTTATTGGCTGGCGGGGTGGTGACAGGCTTGCGTGCAAGGCGCGGTTTGAGGCTCTGCTGGCAAAGTATTGAATCCTGCCCGTGAGCCATTTCCGGAGCCAAACCGGACGCGCCGCAGAGGCGCTTCTTCATGGCCTCGGCTTCCTTGCCCATGAGCATTTGAGTGCGCTCCAGGCCGCTGAAGGGATCCAGATCGTAGCGGTAAAGAATGTCCTCCGGCTTCTTTTCAGCGCCATAGTCGAAGTGGTTCCACGTGCCGACTAGTTGCCGTCCGTTAGGTTCGCTGAGGACCGCGTAGACCTGGGTCAGGTCAACACCCTGAGTGGGATTCGTGTTCCAGATGGGCACAGCCTGGTTGCCGCGCATCCAGCGGCCTGTCCACATATGGTGCGGCATGTCGTAGTGGAAGGCCGTCAGAAAGGTGGACGCTGCGCAGTCGATGCAGTTGTCGTAGAGAGCGCCGAGTTCGCGCGGCTCGCCATCGGCAAGGAGCATCCAGTCGAGCAGGCGTAGATTAACGCCCTTGAGCAGCGGCGCAACCACGTGGCTGGTGAGCGAGAGGCTCCAAATGGTGAAAGTGTCCGACGAGGGCGACGATTGCGGAGTTGCGCGCTGAGTGGTGACGACCAGCGCCGCATCATACTCAACGCCAATCTCGCGAATCGCCGTCCATTTTTCCGGATCGAGGGAGCGCCTGACCCACGTGACGACGCTCTGGTCTTTCGCGGAGTGGAAGTCGATCCAGCGAAAGGCGTCTGGGGCTTGCTGGGCGGATAAGGGAACGGATAGCGTGGCCGCGAGCAAAACAAAAAGGTGCGAGAGAGAGACGAGCCGCATGAGTTCAGGGTATCGCAGAGAGACGCTCGAAGTCGCTTCATTTGCCTTTTCTGGACGCGTAAATATGCGTCGACTGGAAGCCCGAGGATCAGCGGGTTATTTGGGGTTGCAAGGCGGGCGAATTCGTCAAAGTTGTTCCACGTGGAACATATTCATTCTGTTGAATTTAGGCTTGAGTTTACTACTTAATTAACTGCAATACATTTGAGTTGTTCGCAAGAGATTTTGGGTGCCAAAAAAGCGAGACTTGAAACGCATAAGGGTGGATGGGAAATGGAAAGAAGTGGTTTGAGAAACCGAATATTTTCCGATGGGACAAGCCGTCGGCTTGTCGGCTTGACGTTCCTGGTATCCCGCCATTCGCCAGGCACACGAAGGCTCGTGCACCGGGCGGCGGGCGCGAGATTCAGTGGTCACTGGCAGGAAACGAACCTCGTAAACGTTCAGAAATGAACTAATTTCGTACCCGGTTTTCCACGTGGAACACCAATTTATCCACCTTTCTCCGGGTTTCTTCGGGTTTTATCCGCACCAGGGCAATGAACAAATACGAGATTCCCTGCCCTTCGCAGAGCGCGCAACGGGAAACCCGCTGAGGTTTTCCTCAATCGGGCGCGATTTCAACCGCAGGCTGAGTGAGATGCGCAAGGTGCTAGACAGGTAACATTGTAGATAGCCATGGCTGAATTTACGCATTTGCATTTGCATACGGAGTACTCGCTGCTGGACGGCGCTTGCGACCTTACCAAGCTGATGGACCGCGTGGCGACACTGGGGCAGAAGTCTGTCGCCATGACCGACCACGGAAATATCTATGGAGCCGTGCACTTTTTTGATGCTGCCAAGCAACGCGGGATCAAGCCGATTCTGGGGTGCGAGCTCTATATCAGCAAGAACGAAGACCATCGCGCCCCCGGCGAAGGTGACGACAACAATCACCTGCTGGTGCTGGCGCAGAACGAAGAAGGCTATCAAAATCTGGTGCGGATTACCTCGGAAGCATCGCTACATGGGTTCTATCGCAAGCCGCGCGTAAGCAAGCGGTACCTGGCTGAAAATTCAAAAGGTCTGATTGGGTTTTCCGGCTGCTTGAGCGGAGAGCTGTGCGAAGAGCTGTCGGCCGGCAACTACGAGAAGGCGCGGAGCGTGGCGCAACAATACGAGGACATATTCGGCAAGGGCAATTTTTATTTAGAGATTCAGGACCAAGGGCTGGAGCAGGAGAAGAAGATTCATGAGGCTCTGTTCCGGCTGGAAAAAGAGCTGAATATTCCCATGGTGCTGACCAACGACTCGCATTATTTGTGCGGCGATGATTCGCACGCGCACGATGTGATGCTGTGCGTGCAGACTGGCTCAAAGATTCACGATAAGGAGCGCTTCCGATTCGATTCGGATCAGTTCTTTGTAAAAAGTGCAGACGAGATGGAAAGGATCTTCACGGATTCGCCGGCCTTGACGCAACGGACGATGGAGATTGCCGAGCGGTGCGAGTTCAAGCTCAAGCCAGTGGACAATCCGTTTCCGCTTTTTGATGTTCCCGAAGGCCACACAATTGACAGTTACTTTGAGCAAGTGTGCCGAGAGGGCTATAAGAAGCGGCTCGACACGGCGGTGCGAAGCCTGGAGGCGCGCGGGGCACGGCGCGCGGCGATTCATGAATACGACGCGCGCCTCGAATATGAGATTGGAATCATCGAGCAGATGAGTTATTCGGGCTACTTCTTGATTGTGTGGGACTTCATCAAGTATGCGCGCGACAATGGGATTCCGGTGGGTCCGGGGCGCGGATCGGGCGCCGGTTCGCTGGTGGCGTATTCGATGGGGATTACCAATATCGATCCCCTGCAGAACGAGCTGCTGTTTGAGCGGTTTCTGAATCCTGAGCGGAAACAGATGCCGGATATCGACGTGGACTTCTGCCAGAACCGGCGGGGCGAGGTGATTGAGTATGTGACGCGCAAGTATGGGCGCGAACAGGTGGCGCAGATTATCACGTTCAATACCATGGCGGCCAAGGCGGCAATTAAGGATTGCGGGCGCGCGATGGATATGCCGTACGGAGACGTGGACCGTATTGCAAAGCTGATTCCCGCGACGATTGGGATGACGATTGACACGGCGCTGGAAGAGGTTGCGGAGCTGCGCAAGGCATACAAGACCGACGGGCAAATCAAAGAGTTGATTGACACGGCGAAGAAGCTGGAGGGGTTGGTGCGCGGGTCGGGAGTTCATGCATCGGCAGTGGTGATTGCGCCGCGGCCGCTGACCGAACTGGTGCCGCTTGCAAAGACCAAGAACGACGAAATTGTGACTGCCTACGATATGAAGGCCGTCGAAAAGATGGGCCTGCTGAAGATGGATTTTATGGGCCTGACGACGCTGACGGTAATTGATGATTGCCTGAAGCTGATCGAAGCAATCCGCGGCGAGAAAGTTGACATAGAAGCGATTCCGCTGGACGATGCTGAGACTTACAAAAGGGTTTTTCATTCCGCGCTGACTTCAGGAGTGTTTCAGTTTGAATCAAGCGGAATGCGCGATGTACTGAGGCGATACAAGCCCGATTCGGTGGAAGATCTGACAGCGCTGAATGCGCTTTACCGGCCGGGGCCGATTCAAGGCGGAATGATTGACGACTTCATCGAGCGCAAGTTAGGACGGCGCAAGGTAGAGTATGCGCTGCCCGAGCTAGAAGGAATTCTCAAAGAGACATTGGGAGTTATCGTCTATCAAGAACAGGTAATTCAGATTTCGAATAAGCTGGCGAGTTACTCGCTTGGCGAGGCTGACTTACTGCGCCGCTCGATGGGCAAGAAGAACGCAGAGGCCATGGCCGAGCAGCGGGACCGCTTTATGGAGGGCGCGGCAACAGCGGGTCATCCCAAAGCGACGGCGGGCGATATTTTCGACATGATGGAAAAATTTGCCGGGTATGGATTCAATAAGTCGCACTCGGCGGCGTATGCGTTGCTGGCTTATCAGACGGCTTATTTGAAGACACATTATCCGGTGGAGTTTATGGCAGCGCTACTGACCTCGGAGACAACCAAGCCGGAAAATGTGGTTAAGTATATCGGCGAGTGCCGCGAGATGGACATCCGCGTTGAACCGCCGGACGTGCAGATTTCCGGGAGCCAGTTTACGCCGCATGTTAGCGGGGATAGCAAGGCGATACGGTTTGGCCTAGCAGCGGTAAAGAATGTGGGTGGCAATGCGATCGAGTCCATTCTAAAGGCGCGCGAAGAAGTTGGCGGACGCTTCAACAGTATCTGGGAATTTTGCGAGAAGGTTGATCTGCGTGTGATGAACAAGCGTGTGCTCGAGTCGCTAATCAAGGCGGGAGCGCTTGACTCGCTGGGAAAACGCGGGCCGCTGATGGCCGCAGTTGATAAAGCCATGGAGCGCGCACAGAAGGCGCAGCGAGATGCGGCGCAAGGGCAGACCGGGCTCTTTGGGCTTTTCGATGAAGGGCCAAAGGCGGGCCGGGATAGCAGTGAGGACTTACCCAGAGTTGCTGATTGGGAAGAGGGTGAACGGCTGGCCAACGAAAAAGATGTGCTGGGATTTTTTGTCTCGGGCCATCCGCTGGATAAGTACGCGGAGAAGCTGCGCAATTTGGCGGGCGTGATTTCCGTGGCTGATGCGCTGGAGCGTAAACCACCTGAGAGACGCTGGGGCGCGCAGGCTGATCCGGCGGACGAGATTCAAGTGGCAGGAATGATTCTTGGATTGCGTGTGCAGAAAAGCAAGCGGGATCAAAAGCTTTATGCGCAGGCAGCGCTGGAAGATGCAACGGGCAAGATTGACTTGATCTGCTTTTCGCGGGATTATGAAAAACTCTCAGGGCAATTGAAGATGGAAGCTCCAGTGCTGGTGAGGGGCGTGCTGATGGGCGACGAAGATGCAGCGCCGAAGATTTCTGTCAGCTCGATTGTGGCTCTCGAAGAGGTGCAGGTGAAACTACCGTCGGGGGTACGGATACGCATCAATTTGGATCGCGCGACGGAGGAGATACTGACCGCATTGAAAAGTGCGGCGGATGCTGCGCCAGGGCCAGGCAAGGTGATGCTGCATTTGGAAAAGAAGGGCGAGTATGCAGCGATTCTGGAGCCGGAGAATATGAGCGTGGCAGCGGATCGCGGATGGGTTGAGCGCGTGGAGGAATTGGTGGGCAAAGGGACAGTGCAGATGGTGGGGTAGCGCAGACTATGCAGTGAGTGAATGAAGTATCGCGCGGCAACGGTCGCCAAGGCTTGGAACTTCGGGGCACTCAAAATACACCTGCCGGTTCAGCGCCATAAGCATCTGAACGGCTTCCAATTGCTCAGTTCGCGAAGAGAACGTCAGGCCTTGGTTCACCAATTCATCCGTAAGGTAATCGGCTGCGTGGCCAAGAATCTCGAGCGCGCGCCCTGCCTGAGGAGTGATAAGACGGCGGTTCGAGTGCACGCGGGCGGCGAGGATGGTCGCTGGGATCGAGAAGCCGGTGGTCATGGAGGTTGCCATTTTCTAATCCTCACTCTTTTCTTCGGCATTCTGGGCAAATCGTTCAGATTACGAAAGATCCGTTCGCCGCAAGAGGACAGTGGATGATTGCGTGCCGGCTTAGGAATTGTCGTGACTGCGACAAAATCGACTCCTGCGGCGCCTACTTGCCGACCCCGCTGCCATTCGCACCCAGCGCTTTAAGCCTCGTCTGCGCCAATGTGTAGGTCGAGGAGTTAATCGCGAGGGGCTCTTTGGGCTTTTGCACCTTGCGATAGTCGGCGATGGCAATCTCGCGTTCGCCATACTGTTCGGCGATGCGCCCAAAGCCATACCAGTAATCATCGTTAGGCTCGTCCAGATTCAGGTCGTCCATCCCGCGCAACAGCAGGTCGTGTGCCTCTTTGGTCTTGCCGGTTTCGGCATACAGGCAGGCAAGCGTGTGCAGAAAGGACGGGCTGTCCTTCGACATCTGGGTGGACTTAATCGATGCGTCGATATCGGCCTGCTCGACTTTGCCTGTGAACAAGGCGTACCAGGCCATGTTGTTCAGCAGCCAGGCGCTTTCCTTCCCCTCATCGATTACCTTTTGCGTCCATCCACGGGCAGCCACAAAGTTTCTGCGATTGGCTTCGGTTTCCATCTTCATCACCAGTGCGTCCTGGTCGCCGTCGAGTAGTTTGAACCGCTCGTCGGCCAAGGCGATGGCCGCATCGTTCCGCCCCAGCCCCATGAGGGCCTGGACATTCATAATGAACGCCCATCTGGACTCAGGCTCCTGCTTGCGCAGCGCCGAGGAAACCTCCTCGAGCTTTGCGAAATTGTCTTGTATCGAGTAGCCTTCCGCCAGAGCTAGCAAAATGTTCGTTCGTTCGTTCGCGGTCACCAGCAGCATTCTTGCGCGCCTCTTCCAACAGCGCCACTCCCTGCGCAACGGTGGGCTTGGTGCCCGCAAGAATTGATGCCGCAGCGAGTTTCATCTTGCGAGCATCGGCGGTTTCGCCCTTGATCCAGAAGCGAGGAAAGACCGGCCCTCCCAACGGGTCGTCGCCGCCCTCCAGATGCAGATCTTC
>JBAPYY010000504.1:0-5641 GCA_049284975.1 Occallatibacter sp. | reverse complement strand
GTCTTCAGGGATTGAGGATTCGATGAAGGCTGAATGGATTCTTTGTTGCACGGTTTTGATGGGCGTGGTTTCGGTTGGATCGCTGCGCGGCGAAGAGCCGGCCGCGTTGCATGCGTCGGCGCAGATCTTGGTGGTTAAGACTCAGGATTGGAATGCGGTCGATGGAGTCTTACAGGCCTACGAGCGGCCGCGCGCGCACAAGAGATGGAAAGCTGTCGGCGGTCCGATTCCGGTTGTGGTGGGCGAGAACGGGCTTGGTTGGGGGGTGGGGCTTGTGTCGGGCAGCGATGAGAAGTTTCGTAGGGCGAGCGATCCGGTGAAGCACGAAGGAGATGGTAAATCGCCGGCAGGAATTTTTCGCCTGAGCACTTCTTTTGGCTATGCAGCGGAGAAGCAGGCGGGGTGGAAGATGCCTTATGTGCACCTCACTCCATCAGTGGAATGTGTGGATGACGCGAATTCAAAGTTTTATAACCGCGTGCTGGACCGCGCGAAGGTTACGCCTGACTGGAACAGCTCCGAACATATGTTGCGGTCTGATGAGTTATATAAGTGGGGGTTGGTGGCCGATCACAATGCGGACCCGGCGACCCCGGGAGTAGGATCGTGCATCTTCGTGCACATCTGGATGGGGCCGGGGCAGGGAACAACGGGATGCACGGCTATGACCGAGGAGCATCTTGAAGGCGTGCTCGCGTGGCTTGATCCGGCGAAAAATCCGCTGCTGGTGCAGTTGCCGCGCGGGGAATATCAGAAGCTGAGAAGACATTGGAAGTTGCCGGCGCTGCCACGGGGCGAAGCGCGGTGACGGCTCATTTGCATCGTGCTTTCCCACCCTAGCCGCAAGAGCAAAGACGCGGCGAGGATGGGGCACCCGGAATTCTATTTCCTATTTCCGGTTCCCTTTTCCCTATTCCCTATTCCCTGCTTTTTCATTTCGGCAACTGGGATGCATCCCAGCCGCCGCCAAGGGAGCGGACGAGGCCGACGCTGGAAACAAATTGCCGCGTTTGGAGATCGATGGCGGTGCGCTGGTTTTGAAGCAGCGCGGCTTCTGCGGTCAGCACTTCAAGATAGCTGGTGACGCCGCCCTTGTATCGCTGGTTGGAGATGTCATAGGAATGTTGAGCCGCATCAACAGCCCTCTGCTCGACAGCCGATTCGGACTCAAGAATTCTGAGGCCGGAGAGCTGATCTTCCACGTCGTTAAAGGCGCTCAAGATCGTGCTTCGGTAAGCGGCGGCCTGGGCTTCGTAAGTGTGGCGGGCGGCGCTCGAGAGTGCGTGGCGCTGACCCGCGTCAAAGAGCAACTCTGTAGCTTGTCCTCCGAGGCTCCACAAAGCGCTGGGGCCTTGAATCCATGTTCCGGCTTGCTCGCTTTCAAATCCGCCGGTTCCTCCCAGGTTGATGTTGGGATAGAAGGCGCTGATGGCGATGCCGATTTGGGCATTGGCGGCAGCGGCGCGGCGTTCGGCGGCGGCAATGTCAGGGCGGCGCTCGAGAAGTTGCGAGGGAATACCGACGGGAACCTTGGGCAAGGCGAGATTGGGCGCATGGACAGACAGAACAAGTGGCGAGAACGGAATGCTGAAGTCTGAAAGTTTGAGGTTGGCAATGGTGCCGATGGCATGCTCGTATTGGGCGCGGGCCACTCCGACATCGACGCGCTGGGCGCGCACAGTTTCAAGCTGAGTGCGGGCCTGGGCCACGTCGGCCTCGGTGCCGATTCCGCCGGTAAGGCGGCGCTGGGTCAGGTCAAGCTGATTTTCGAGATCGGTGACGGTGGAGTTGAGCAGCGCAATCTCGGCGTCGAGGCCTCGCAGTTGGAAGTAGTCGGCGGCCATCTCGGCGTGGAGGCTCAAGTCCACGCTGGCCGTGTCTGCGGCGCTGGCCTGGGCTGTGGAGCGTGCGGCTTCAACGGTGCGGCGAATGCGGCCCCAGAAGTCCGGTTCCCAACTGGCCTGGCCGCTCACCGACAAGTCGCTGTATGTAGTGGATTTGCCCGGCGAATAGGAGGGACCGTTGGCGGAAATTTCTTCGCGCGTTGCGCCGGCTCCGGCTGAAAGCGTGGGATAGAAAGCTGCACGGGCCGCGCTGACCTGGGCGCGAGCGGCGAGATAAGTCTCCAGCGCCTGACGGAGTGTTGGGTTCTCAGTGGCAATGCGGTCTTCGAGTTTATTGAGCTGCGGGTCCTGGTAGATCTCCCACCATTTGCCGCGCAACATTCCATCGGAGGGTGAAGCGGGTTGCCAACTGCCTCCGGTGGGTGCGGGCGGCGGGACGACCGCGGTTGCGCCAGTTTCCTTATAGGCTGCGGGTGCATCGTAACCGGGACGGCTGTAGTTGGGGCCGACAGGCTTGCAACCGGTTAGTAGAGTCAGGGTGAGAAGAACGATCGAAGAACAAGTGCCGGTGAGCAGTCCTGGTATCCCACCCTTGCGACAAAAACAAAGACGTCGCAAGGATGGGGCACCCGGCTTGGAGTCAAATTGAAGCATTGGCGCCCACATGGCTACTTGCCTCCCGCGTTGGGCTGGCTGCCGGGGGTCACGACTTGAACCTTTTCGCCGTCGATGAGCGAATCGGGCGGATCCTGAATCACCTGGTCGCCGATGCTGAGGCCGGTGATGATCTGCACGCTGGCTCCGTCATCTTCACCGATGACGACAGGAACGAGATGCGCGACATTGCCGTTGACAACCGTGCCCACACGCAAGCCTTCCTTGCGGAAGATGAGCGCGGCGGCAGGCACGATGAAAGTTTGGGTTGCCGCGGTCTTGAAGTGGACCTGTGCGAGAGAGCCAGGCAGCAGCTGGCCAGCACGGTTGTCCACGTCGATTTCTACCAGGAGCGTCCGGCTGGCCGGATCAATGGCGTCGGCGGTGCGCACCAGCGTGCCCTGATAAATTTTTCCGCCGTGCTCGGCGAAGGTGAGATCAATTTTCGCTCCGGGCTTTACGTTCGCCGAATAGACTTGCGGGAGGTTGGCGTAAACGCGCAGAGTCTGAATAGCCTGAAGGTGAAAAAGCTCCCTGCCCGCGCCGGGATCGATGAGCTGGCCGGTGTCGATATTGCGCGCGGTAATAACGCCGTCGAAGGGCGCGTAGACATTTTCAAACGATTGCAATTGGCGTAGCCGCTCGACATTGGCCTGCGCGGACTTGACCGCAGCCGCGGTGGCCGCTGCCTGATTCACGAACGTATCTGTGTCTTGACGGGAGACGGCGTTGGATTGAACGAGCCCGGTGTAGCGATCAGCCTGGATGCGCGCGTTGTTGGCGTTGGCCTGAGCAGTATTCAAGTCGGCCTGGGCCTGCGCCAATTGCTGGTCTACTTCTGGCGTGGCAATTACAGCGAGCAATGCGCCTTTTTTCACGCGGGCGCCAATGTCGAAATACCAGCGCGTGAGGTAGCCGGCTGTGCGCGCGAAGATGGGCGAATCGGTGAAAGAGGTCACGTTGCCGGGGAGTATGAAGCTGTCAACCGGAGAGCCCACTTTGGGCGCAGCGACAATCACCGTGGGAGCAGCCAGCTCTGTGGTGGTGGTGGCCAGCACACTATCAGCCTGATGGCGGCGCAACATGCCGACGCCAGCCAGCACAGCTGCGACGACTAGCACTGCGGTCACGCCTACAAGAGCTTTGCGCGGCGAAATGGGCTTCTGTTCCGGCGCGGTCTCGTGATGATTGACTTGCTGTGGGTTCGAATTGGATTCGTTCGTCATGAAAAACTACTCCGGTATATCGTCAAACTCGTCGAATGTTCCGGCTGCTGCCAAGCCGTGAGCCGTCTTGCGGCGGCTTTCAAGCCAGCCATGGACGACATAGAAAAATGCGGGAACAAAGAACAGCGTGGCAAAAGTTGCCAGCAGCAGGCCGCCGATAACTGCGCGGCCCAGCGGAGCGTTTTGTTCGCCGCCATCGCCCAGTCCCAGCGCCATGGGCACCATGCCGATGATCATGGCCAGGGCCGTCATCAGCACCGGGCGCAAGCGGACAAAGCCGGCGTTGAGCGCAGCACGGCGCGCGTCGCCTACCAGTATCTCCAACTGCTCGCGGGCAAAGCTCACCACCAGAATGGAATTGGCTGTGGCCACACCCATGCACATGATGGCTCCGGTGAGCGCTGGCACACTGAGCCGGGTATTAGTGAGGAAAAGGAACCAGACAATTCCGGCCAGCGCGGCAGGCAGCGCCGCGATGATGAGAAACGGATCGAGCCAGGATTGGAAGTTGACCACAATCAAGAGATAAACCAGCAAGATGGAGAACGCGAGTCCGCCAAGCAGGCCGATGTAAGAGGTTCGCATGGTCTCGCTTTGGCCACGCAGGATGAATTGCGAGCCGCGCGGCAAATCGGCCTTGTGTTCTTTGATGATGCCTTCCATCCTGCGCGTCACTGTGCCCAGATCGGTTCCATCCACATTGGCGTAGATGTCGATGACCGGCTGCACGTTGTAGTGGCTTACCGTGCCTAACTCTGCGCCAGGAACGATCGTGGCGAGATTTCCCAGCACCTGAACCTGCGATGCGGCTCCGGGTGCAATGGATGAAGCAGCACCGGAAACAGCGGCGGGCGCAGCTCCGGGCGCGGCGGCGCTGTTCTTCTGCGCCATGGTAGAGCCGGTAACGGGTAAACTTTCCAGCGAAGCCATCGAGTCAATCCCATATTGAGGGGCCTGGATAGCCACGTTGTAGCTGACGCCGTTGCGCGGATCGAGATAGAAATTCGGCGCTGTCTGAAAGCTGCCGCTAAGCGCAATCAACAGGCTCTGCGCCACATTCTGCTGCGTCAGGCCAATCTCCTGGGCGCGGGTGCGGTCCACGTTCACCGTCATATTGGGATAGTTGAAGGGCTGCTGAATGCGGGCGTCGGCTGCTCCGGGAACATAGCGAACCTCATCGAGCATGCGTTCGGCGAGCGCGCGGTTCCCATACAAATCGGGGCCGACGACCTGTATATCGATGGGCGCTGAAAGGCCGAAGTTGAGAATCTGGGTAACGATGTCCACCGGCAAGACATAGAAGGTGACGCCGGGATACTGACGAGCCAGCACGCCTCGAAGGCGCTGGATATAGGCCGCGGTGGGATGATGGTCCGGAGTCAACTGGACCTGGATGTCGGCGTCCGCCGGGCCAATGGGCGCGGAGGTCGAGTAGGAAAGATTCAGGGAGGAGTTGGGCAGGCCAACATTATCCAAAATCGTGACCAGCTCTTTGGCGGGGATCTGCTGGCGGATGGTGGAGTCAATCTGGTCGCAGAGCGCGGCTGTTTCTTCAATGCGCGTGCCGGTGTGGGCGCGCACGTGAATCTTGAACTGACCGGAGTCAACCGAAGGGAAGAAGTCCTGGCCAAGCCATGGCTCCAGCACGACGACCGAACCTACCGCAAACAGCAGAAACAGGATAAGGAAAACCGCGGCGTGGTCGATGCAAAGAGTGAGCAGACGCAAATAGCCGTGGCGGAAGGTTTCAAAGCCCGATTCAAAACCGCTCTGGAAACGGACGAAAGGGTTGCGGCTATTGAGTTTCCCGGCCGCCTCGGCGTCGTCGTGCTCCTTGAGCAAATATTTGGCCATGGTGGGCACCAGCGTCCGGGAAAGCAGATAGCTGGCCAGCATGGCAAAGACCACGGATTCGGC
>JBAPYY010000503.1:0-3227 GCA_049284975.1 Occallatibacter sp. | reverse complement strand
CAACTCGCCAAAGGTGAAGATGGTCACGAACGAGAGCGGGTTCATGCCGCTGATATAGGCCTTGCGGTAGGGAATATACATGGTGCCAAGCAGCACGCCCGCGCCCAGCGCGGCGATGATGCCGACTGCGGCTTTGCCCGGCGCATTGGACTGGCTTGCGGTAGCGTAAGCAAGAACTGCCGCGCCTCCGACGATGGCAAATGCGCCTCCCAACACCTTTGCCCATCCTTTGAATCCCGAGCCGCGCAGCTCTTTGAAGAGCAGCCATCCCCAGAAAAGGCCAACAAGGCTATTGGTGTTCCACAGTGGAAAAGCGATGGCGAGGCCCACGTTGCGCACCGCGAAGATGGTGAGCGTGTTGGCCACGGCCCACAACATTCCTGCGAGCAGAGCCCACACAATGAGGTGCGGTTTGTCGCGCAGATCGGCGAAGAGAAACCCAGTGCCTTTGAGCAGCGTGGGAACCGTCCAGCGCGCCACAAACGCGCCCATCACCATGCCCATAGAGATGAGGAACGGCGAGAATCCGGCATTGACCAGCTTGGTGGGCGCTTCGGCAGTGCCCAGCCAGACGGCCGCGGCAAGTCCGCAAAAGACACCCAGCTTGTGCAGGGATAGAGTCGAGCGCCCTTGCGCTGCGAGCTGATTGTCGTTCACAAATTCACCTCAGGCTCATCAGAAGGAATATTCCCAGAATCAATACACCGACGGGCACCCAGAGATGCACGTCGGTGAGGATGGAAACCAGCCTGGATCGTCTCATCCACCTACCTCGCTGAGGCAAACGGGCCGGTGCTCATCGTAGGACTTGCGCGCTGCCAGGGCCATCGCTACAGGAATTCGTCCATCGATGCCAGTGACCGGCGTCGCCCGCTTCTCGCGCACGGCGGTGACAAAGGATTTGAGCTCAGCAGCAAAACTTTCCGTGTAGCGCTCCATGAAGAAATTGAGTGGCAGGTCAGTGTGCACTGATTCTCCGTCGCTGACCACGGCCTGATTTGGATAGCAGTTTTCCGTCGCGATTTTTCCCTCGCTGCCCAGAACTTCCACGCGCTGGTCGTAACCGTACGCGGCTTTGCGGCTGTTGTCGATGGTGCCGATAACGCCGTTGCGGAAGCGAAGTACGATCAGCGCGGTGTCCAGGTCGCCGGCCTTGCCGATCTCCGGGTCAACCATTACTCCCGCCGTTGTGTAGATTTCTTCCACTTCGTCGCCGATGAGAAAGCGCGCCATATCGAAGTCGTGAATGGTCATGTCCATGAAGATGCCGCCAGAAACCTTGACATAAGAGATCGGCGGCGGCCCCGGATCGCGGCTGATGATGTGCATCAAACTCGGCGTGCCGATTTCGCCCGAGGCGACGGCGTGACGGACGCGCGCAAAGTTTGCGTCGAAGCGCCGGTTGAAACCAATCTGCAATTGCACCCCTGCTGTTTTCACGGCGGCCAGGGCGTTATCGATCACGTCAAGGCTGAAGGCGATGGGCTTCTCGCAGAAGATGTGCTTGCCGGCTTTGGCGGCCTGCGTAATCAGATCGGCGTGAGTGTTGGTGGAGGAACAAATCAGCACTGCTTCGATTTGCGGGTCGGCGAGAATCTCGTCGCTCGATGCGGCCACCTTGGGAATGTTGCAACGCGCAGCCAGTGCTGCGGCAGCCTCGCGGTTGACGTCGGTGATAGCGACGATCTGGGTTTCCGGCTGGCGGAAGGCCAGCGTCTCCGCGTGGACTCGCCCGATACGTCCGGCGCCGATGACGCCGATTTTCAGCTTTTGCGTACTCAATTTGCCCCCTCGTACTTTCTTGAAAACTGAAAAATTCTCATCCCACCCTTGGCGCAACGACAAGAACGCGCCAAGGATGGGGCACCCATAGTTGGTTTATCAACAACGGCTCAGGCGAAATACTTCTCGACCGAGCGCAGGTATTCACGGCTGCGCGCGGCGCTTTCCTTCGGCGTGCCCATTCCGGGCAGAATGTCCTGCTCAACAAGCATATAGCCCTTGTAGTCGCGCGCGCTCAGCCATCGCAACATTGCCGGGAAGTCCACGCAGCCCTTGCCCAGTTCGGGATAAAGGCCATTGCGCATGGCGGTGAAGTAGTCCCACTCCTCGTCCCGGCTGCGCCTGGCAACTGCGGGTTCGAGGTCCTTCAGATGGATGTACCACACGCGATCCGCAAAACGATTGAGGGCCGCTGTAACGTCACATTCCTCACTGCCGGTTCCGTGGTAATAGTGGCCTACATCGAAGACCAGCCCGATGTAGCGCGGGTCGGTCATGTCGAGGAATTTCGCAATCTCATCTGGCGTCTCCACATAGCCGGCGCAGTGGTGATGAAGAACCGTCCGCAGCCCGGTCTGGTCAAAGACCGCCTTGGCGATCTGATTCGCGCCGCTCGCAAAGGTCTTCCACTCCTCTGAGCTGAGCCCCATGGCCGGTGTGATGCGTCCGGCCATTTTGGTGCGAACGGGATCAGTGCCGTTGTCGTCTGAAAGCACGAGGAAGGGAGCCGGCGCCGTGGCTACGGCAGCCAAGAGGCGCGCAGTCTTCACCGCATTGGCTGCGCCTGCGGCATGTTTCTCTGCGTACTTCATCGCCACCGGCACAAATGCTCCCAGCATGGCGAGGTTGCGCTTCTTGAGTTCTGCGGTCAGCGCGGTCGCTTCCGTGGGCATATAGCCCCAATCGCCCAACTCCGTAGCGGTGTAACCAGTCTCTACCAGTTCGTCTAACATGCGGTTAAATGGAATCTGCTGGCTCTTGTCCTGGTTTTCGAGCGTGCCCCAGGAACAAGGGGCGTTGCCAACCAATAGCTTCTTCATGATTTCTCCTCTTTCGAATTTCTCAATGCTTCACAAATGATGGCGTTCGCGCTTGCGCTCCTCCACATAGCGGGCTCTGGCGGCGCGCACGCTCTCCATCTCGGAGACTTCGGCCACTGCAACATCCCACCAGGATTCATAGCCCGGCACGCTCACCGTCGGGTCTGTTTCGACGACGATGACGGTTGTACGATCGAGCGTTTTGGCCTTGTGCAGGGCTTCTTTCAATTCGTCCAGCGTCGAGGCCGTCAAGGCATGAGCGCCCAGGCTGCGCGCATTGGCTGCAAAGTCAACTTTCAGAGGCTCGCCGTCCAATTGGCCGGAAGCCTTGGAGCGGAAGCGATAGCCAGTGCCAAATCCGCTCTGTCCCAGCGAGCGGCTGAGCGCGCCGATGCTGCCAAAGCC
>JBAPYY010000502.1:0-16788 GCA_049284975.1 Occallatibacter sp. | reverse complement strand
GTAATGGGTTGAACCCTGGCGGCATTTTCCGAGTCCAATCAGAGTGGCGCTCGTGCAGGAACATAAAGGAGCGGGCATGACAATCGCACACATCAATCGCATTGCGACGGCCGTTCCTGAACACGATGTCCACCAACCATTCATAGATTTTGCGACGAACCTGCTCCCCGAAGGCACGTCCCGCAACCTCTTTCGTCGCATGGCGCGCTTGTCGGCGATAGAGCACCGATACTCATTCGTTAATCCCATCACCAATGAAGACGGCGCGTGGAAGGATGAGGAGCAAATCTATGTGCCGGGTAATTTTCCCACGACCGCGCGCCGCATGGAGTTATTCGAGCGCTTCGCCCCGCAACTGGCCCACGCTGCTCTTGACAAGCTCTCGCTGACTGCATCGGAGCGGCAAGCCATCACACACGTAATCGTGACCTCATGCACCGGGCTTTACGCGCCTGGGCTAGACTTCGAGGTAGTCAATCATCTTGGACTTTCGCCGTCCGTCGAACGAACCATGATTGGCTTCATGGGCTGCTATGCTGCCATCAATGCGCTCAAGTCGGCGCATCATATCGTTCGCTCAGAGCCCGATGCAACGGTTTTGATGTTAAACCTGGAACTCTGTTCCTTGCACTTTCAGGAGACCCATCACTTGGAACAAGTTCTTTCGTTCCTCGTTTTTGCAGACGGCTGCGCCGCATCTCTAGTGAGCGCGCGACCGAAGGGGCTCGCCATTGACAGCTTTCTGGCGCTCACCATACCGCAAACAGGACCCCTGATTACATGGAGAATTGGAGAGCTTGGATTCGACATGCATCTCTCCGGCGAGGTTCCCGGAGAAATCGGCCGCGCCCTCAAGGAATCTGGCCACCAGATTGCGCGAGGAAGAGAACCATCATCGATCGGCCTTTGGGCCGTGCATCCTGGAGGCCGTTCGATTCTCGATTCGGTGGAGAAAGGACTCAGCTTGCCTTCCGATGCGCTCTCTTGCTCACGCGATATTCTGGCGCGATTCGGCAACATGTCATCTGCTACCGTGATGTTCGTCTTGCAGCAAGTGATGGATCGCGCACAGGCACAGCAGCAAGGTTGCGCCATGTCATTTGGGCCGGGGCTAACTGCGGAGACGATGCTCTTTCATGCAGTATAACGAACCGGATTTCCGCTATCGCGCGCAGCTCACTGAAATGATGGATGAGCCTTGCAGCGGTGAGCAATTGCGCGCGTGTCTTCGCGACCTCGCCATGACAAACCGTTTGACCATGGCCTATCGTCCGTTGTTGCACTGGCTCAATGCGCTCGCGCCCACACTCCGGCTCCGCGCCGTGCCGCTTCAGATTCTCGATGTCGGCTGCGGTTACGGTGACTCGTTGCGCCGTATCGAACGGTGGGCAAAGCGCCGCGGTATCGCCGTAGAATTGACCGGGCTAGACCTCAACCCGGACGCCGCAGTCATCGCCGCCGAGGCCTGCCCTGCCGAAAGCGCAATCCGATGGGTCAGCGCAAATATATTCACATACGCGCCGCCGAAGCCCATTGATCTTGTCGTCAGCTCCCTCTTCACCCATCATCTTGCCGGAGCCGACATTGTTCAATTTCTACAATGGATGGAGCGGCACGCGCAGATCGGCTGGTTTATCAACGATCTTTCGCGCGCGCCGATCCCCTATCATTTCTTTCGCGTCTTCTCTAAACTGGTCCGGCTTCATCCTTTCGTCCAGCACGATGGGCCGGTTTCGATCGCTCGCGCTTTTCGTCCGGAAGAGTGGCGAGATCTCTGCGCCGCGGCAGGCCTTGGGCGCGAGGACGTTGTGATCCAAAGCTTCAAACCCGCGCGTCTCTGCGTTTCCCGGCGAAAACCGCAGTCAAAAGAGGAGCACCATTGACCGCCAAGCGCGAGATCGATAATCTCATCATCGGGGGTGGTCTCGCCGGCTCTATGCTTGCCATTCGCCTGGCCGCAGCCGGCTGCAGCGTGACGCTTCTTGAAAAAGAGCGCACCGCCCATCACAAAGTCTGCGGAGAGTTTCTCAGTCCCGAAGCTGTCGCGTATCTTCGTCAGGCGGGAGTCGAGCCGCTCGACCTTGGCGCGGCGACCATCCGCCACCTGCGCCTTTCGTCAAAACAGCGCGTCGTAGAAGCAGACCTGCCCTTCACGGCGCTTTCGCTTTCACGCTACGTTCTCGACGAGCTAATGCTTTCGCGCGCCGCTGCGAGCGGCTGCAACGTGGAGCGTGGCGCATTTGTTGAAGCGCTCTCGGTTCAAGGCGGGACGGCGATTGCCGAGCTTCGCGGCGGCAGCACTGTGCGCGCTCAGACTGCATTTCTTGCGACAGGGAAGCACGATCTGCGCGGATGGGATCGCTCACCCGCCAAACAAACGGATCTAATCGGATTCAAGATGCACTGGCGACTGGCGCCAGCCGAAACCAGGGCGTTGAGCAACTTCATCGATATTTTTCTTTTTCCCGGCGGATATGGAGGACTCTCGCTCGTCGAACGAGAGGTGGCAAACTTGTGTTTGGTTGTCCGCCGCGCCTCGTTGCCCAGAGGAACAGGCTGGGCAGCGCTCCTTGCAGCCATCCTCGACGAAAATCGTCACCTGCGCGCGCTTCTCAAGGACGCTCGGGCCTTGTGGGAGCGGCCGTTGGCCATCTCTCCAATTCCGTATGGCTATCTCGCGGAAAGGTCCGGCAGCCTCTGGTGTGTCGGCGATCAGGCAGCGGTCATTCCCTCATTCACCGGAGACGGGATGTCGATCGCTTTGCATAGCGCATCTCTCGCCGCACAGATGTACCTCGACGGCGAAAGCGCGGAGGAATATCACCGCTCCCTTCGCGCACAATTGGGCCGCGGAATGTTTCTCGCAACATCGGTCTCAGGGGCAATGGTGACCGGAACGGGCAACAACCTGATGCGGCTAGTTCTCCCTGTCTTTCCAAGTGCGATGCGATGGATCGCCGCCGCGACTCGCATCCCGGAGAATGCGCTGCCTGTGGCTCCGATAGCGGCAACTTCGATTTCGGCTGCCATCTCATCGAGGTGAAGATTCTGAAAGACGATCCATAAACAGTTTGGCCGGGGACGCTTGCATGTCCCCGGCCGCTGCCGGGCTGGGAAGCCGCGCTGGAGCTCGTTTTAATCCCCGTGAACCAACTCGCCCATTGGTTGCACGGCGGCTGTTGAGGTCTTGAGGTCAAAGCGGTCAAGGTTCATCACTTTGTTCCACGCCGCCACAAAATCATGCACAAACTCCTTCTCGGAGTCGGCGCACGCGTAGAATTCCGCCTGAGCGCGGAGTTGAGAGTTCGAACCGAAGACAAGATCGACTATGGTACCTGTCCATTTGAGCTTGCCTGTGGCCCGGTCGTGTCCTTCCAATACTCCTTCAGAAGCAGCGGACTTCTGCCACTTCGTGTTCATGTCAAGGAGATTGACAAAGAAGTCGTTGGTCAATGTTCCGGGCCGTTTGGTAAAAACGCCGTGCTCACTCTGCCCGAAGTTCGCATTCAGCGCGCGCATGCCGCCGATCAGAACCGTCATTTCAGGAGCCGTCAGTGTCAATAGGCTGGCCCGATCCAACAGCAACTCAGCCGCGTATTGCTCGTGACCCTTGCGGAGATAATTGCGGAACCCGTCTGCAATCGGCTCCAGTACGGCAAACGAGGCTGCATCGGTCTGCTCCTGCGTGGCGTCGGTACGCCCCGGTGAGAAGGGAACCTTCACCGCGTGGCCGGCCTTTTTCGCGGCATCCTCGACAGCAGCTGAGCCGCCGAGAACGATCAGGTCAGCGAGAGAGACTTTCTTCCCACCGGGTTGTGCGCTGTTGAAATCCTTCTGGATCGATTCCAGCGTTTTAAGGACCTTCGCCAGATCGGCCGGCTGGTTGACTTCCCAGTCCTTTTGCGGCGCAAGGCGAATGCGCGCTCCGTTAGCCCCGCCGCGCTTGTCGGTGCCGCGGAACGTTGCAGCTGAGGCCCAGGCGGTCGTGACCAACTGGGAGATGGAAAGGCCCGAAGCAAGGACTTTGGCCTTGAGGTCAGCAATATCCTTTTCGTTGATCAGAATGTGATCCGCTGCGGGAACCGGATCCTGCCAAATCAGCGACTCTTTCGGAACCAGCGGGCCAAGATACCGCGAACGAGGCCCCATGTCGCGGTGAGTCAGCTTGAACCAGGCTTTGGAGAATTCGGTCGCCAACTCCTCGGGATGCTCGAGGAATCGACGGGAAATCTTCTCGTAGATTGGGTCCATTCTCAGGGAGAGATCCGTCGTGAGCATGGTGGGGGCGTGCCGCTTTTTGGGATCGTGAGCGTCCGGAACAGTATTGGCTGCTGCTCCGCCTTTCGGTTTCCATTGCTGGGCGCCCGCAGGACTTTTGGTGAGTTCCCATTCAAAGCCAAACAGAATTTCGAGGTAACTGTTGTCCCACTTGATGGGGTTGGTGGTCCACGCGCCTTCGAGGCCGCTGCTGATGGTATCTACGCCTTTGCCGCTGCCAAAGCTGTTTTTCCAGCCCAGGCCTTGCTCTTCGATCGGTGCGCCCTCGGGCTCGCGACCGACATGCTTATTTGGATCGGCAGCGCCATGAGTCTTGCCGAAGGTGTGTCCGCCGGCGATGAGGGCAACTGTCTCCACGTCATTCATGGCCATGCGCGCGAAGGTTTCTCGAATATCCGTCGCGGCGGCCACTGGATCCGGCTTGCCATTGGGTCCTTCCGGATTCACATAGATGAGGCCCATCTGAACAGCGCCTAGAGGATTGTCGAGTTGGCGCTCGCCCTTGTAGCGTTCGTCTCCCAGCCACTTGGTCTCAGGTCCCCAATAGGTTTCATCCGGTTCCCAGATGTCCTCGCGCCCTCCGCCGAAACCGAAAGTCTGCAATCCCATGGAATCGAGCGCCACGTTGCCGGCGAGAATAATCAGATCGGCCCAGGAAAGTTTCTTCCCGTACTTCTGTTTGACCGGCCAGAGCAAGCGGCGCGCCTTGTCGAGGCTAACGTTGTCGGGCCAACTGTTGAGGGGAGCAAATCGCTGCGCTCCGGAACCGCCGCCGCCGCGGCCATCGGAGATGCGATATGTGCCTGCGCTATGCCACGCCATGCGGATGAAGAACGGCCCATAGTGGCCGTAGTCGGCTGGCCACCACTCCTGAGAGTCCGTCATCAAGGTGTGAAGATCTTTGATCACCGCATCCAGGTCGAGGGTCTTGAACTCCTCGGCATAATTGAACGACTCACCAAGGGGATTGGATAATTGCGGATGCTCACGCAGGCCGTTCAGGTTTAGTTGATTGGGCCACCAGCCTGCGTTTGTTGTGGCTCCAGCTGTGGTGTGTTTCAGTGCGCCGTTAGAGAATGGGCACTTAGCTTCATCTGACATGGTTGCCTCCTTTGGAGCGCCGCTCAGCGCAGTCAGGTGTTCTGAAATGAGCGCATCTCCCTGGTTTGCGAGGGAACGATCCGAGTGGACCTTCGGCCTCGACGTAGGACTTCGGTATAAAAGTCGCGAGTTGCACGGGAATCGCCCGGAGCGATAATACTCTCCTTTTTGTTAACCTACCGCGTTTATAACGATAATAAAAATGAATTGTTTCTACGGTGACGATTGATTTGGTCTATGATGCTCTCAGACAGCACCCGAGAAGGCGAATGAATCTTCAGGAGCTTCGTTATTTTGTTGCAGTTGCCGAGCAGCGTCACTTTGGGCGGGCAGCCGTGGCCTGCAACGTGAGCCAGCCTACGCTCAGCAGCCAGATTCGCAAGCTCGAAGATGAGTTGGGAGTAACGCTGCTGGAGCGAACCAACAAGCGCGTGGACATCACGCCGGTGGGTAGCCTGATTCTGGTTTATGCGCAGCGGGCCCTGGCATCGTCCGGCCAGATGGAAGCGGTGGCGCGGGCCGCGCGCGATCCGCTGGTTGGCCCGCTGAAGCTAGGCGTAATCCCCACGCTTGCCCCTTACCTTATGCCGTTGATTCTGAGGCCATTACGGCAGGCGTATCCGGGGTTGACCATCGAGTTGTGGGAAGACCAGACACGTTCGCTCATTGACGGATTGCGCAATCATCGCCTGGATGCCGCACTGCTCGCGACAGTTGCCGACGCGCCGGAGATAACCGAGATTGCGCTTTTTGAGGAGCACCTGCTGGCCGCACTGCCTCTCGACCATCGCCTGGCCGGGCATGAATCTGTGAGTGAGGAAACGCTGGCCGACGAATTGCTGGTGCTGGCTGAAGGGCACTGCCTGGCCAACCAGGCGCTGGCAGCTTGCGGATCGCGGCCCGTACCGGCTCGAAGCGGACTGCAAGCCTCAATGCAGGCAGCGACGCTGGAGACGCTGGTAAACCTGGTGGCGGCGGGCTATGGAGCTACACTGATTCCGGCTTTGGCCGCGGACTCGCTCGTGGCTCGCGGCATTGTTCTCAGGCCGCTCACTGGGCAATCTTCCCGGACCATCCGCCTGGCAAGCCGGCCAGGATTCCCGCGTCCACAGGCGCTGCGTGCGCTCGAGAAAGTGATTCGAAAAGCAGTGGGAACAGCCATGGGCCAAGGCAGTCAAAGCGGGCCTCCGGCTGTGCAAAAGGCGAGTAAAACTCGCTAATAAATCTTATTTTTGCGGCCCATCCGCGGGATTGCATAAGAACACGAATTCCGGCCTCCCTTATCCACAAAATCCGCTGCCCGCGCCGTTGACCCTGCCGTTCAGGGTCCGTAGAGTCTGTAATCGGAGGGCAATTTTTCCCGCGTGCTGGCGGGTTGCCTTCTGAAGCGGAATTCGATTGCACCAAAGCCCCAACACCCCGGAGTTCAAATGCTGAAACTAAAGAAAATTCACATCCTCGGCTTCAAGAGCTTCTGCGACCGCACGGAGGTGACCGTGGCGGGCACAGGCATTGCCGTGGTTGTGGGGCCGAACGGTTGCGGCAAGTCGAACATTCTGGACGCGGTGAGCTGGGTGCTGGGCGAGCAAAGCGCAAAGACTTTGCGCGGGACGCACATGCAGGACGTGATCTTTGCCGGAACCCGCGAGCGCAAGCCGGTGGGCATGGCCGAAGTGACGCTGACCATGATCGATCCCGAAGCATACGAGGGACCTGTTCCCGTGGAGCCGCAGGTGGAAATCTCCCACGAAGGACCGACCGACTGGGATGAAGACGAAGTGCGGCTCCAGCGTGCTGCCGAGGTTGAGGAGATAATCGCCAACGAGCAACCCGGGCAGGTAATGGAAGACGAGGCTGCCGATGGGGCTCAGCCGACGGAAGGGTCCGGCGAGCAGCGGAGCTTTACCACCGGCGATGGCCCGCAGGCGGTGGTACTGAAGATTCGGCGCCGCAAATTCCAGCGCACGCCGCAAAAAGGCGAGATCGTAATTACGCGCCGCCTGTTCCGCACCGGCGAGAGCGAGTATCTGCTGAACGGCAAGCTGTGCCGGCTACGCGACATTCAAGATATTTTCATGGGTACGGGCCTGGGTCCGGAAAGCTACGCCATTATAGGGCAGGAGCGTGTGGGCCAACTGCTCAGCTCCAAGCCGTACGACCGGCGGGCCATCATTGAGGAAGCGGCGGGGATTACTCGCTTCAAGACGAAAAAGCGGCTGGCCGAGCTGCGTCTTGAGAGCGCCAAGCAGAACCTGGCGCGCGTGGACGATATTTTTGAAGAAGTGACGCGGCAGATGAACAGCCTCAAGCGCCAGGCGTCGAAGGCTGAACGATTCGCGGCAGTGCGCGACGAACTGCGCGGCCGATTGCGCGTAGTGCTGGCCAGCCGCATGGCTCTGATGGACGCCGATCGGGCAAGGCTTGGACATGAGATCGCCGCCCTGACTGAGCGGATCAATGCGTCGTCGGCGGGGATTGAAGAGCGGGAAGGCAGCCAGCACAAGCTTACCGAGCGCGGCTACCAGTTGGATGGCGAAGGCCAGGAAGCGCAGAATCGCGCCAACACTGCGGCTGTCGAACTGGAGCGCGCGGCAGCAAGGGAGCGCGCCAATACTGAGCGTGTGGCAGAGCTGGAGACACGTATTGCCGCAGCTGGCGCCGAGTTGGAACAGACGCGTGCGCAGTTGGCCGGGATTGCCGAAGAGCGAACGCAGCAGAAATCCTTTTTGGAGACGGCAGCCGAAGAGGCCCACGCCTTTCGCCAGCAGGTGGAAGCGCGCCAGCAAGAAGCGCGTACGGCGGCCGAAGGAGTTTTTGCAGCGGAAAGGGAATTGGAGACTAGCCGCCGCCACGCGATGCATCTGTTGACCCTGGCCGGTAACGCGCGCAACCACACTGCCCAAGGCGAAGAGAGCCTCGCAGCCTTGGAGCGCGAGGCCGAGCGGCTTGAAGCCGAGATGGGCCAGGCGCGAAACGAGCTGGAAAATTTGGGTGCGCAGAGCGGGGAAGCAAGACTGCGCTTCGCGTCCTCTGCGGAGGCGCTCAAGCGGCTGGAGAGCGAGATTGCGACGTTGCGCGAAGCTCTGCAGACTCGTCGCGGAGAGGAAAATGCGCTGCGCGCGCGGGCCAACCAACTGCGCGGCGAACTTGCCACTACCGCCGGACGTCGCGACGCATTGCAATCTCTGATTCGCAACCACGGCTACTCCACCGACACGGTGCGGCGGCTGCTGAAGCCGGGCGCGCTGGCTGAAGGCATGGCGCCGGTGGGCACCCTTGCTGATTTTATTGAGGTGAACGGCGAGTATGAGGGCGTGGTAGACGAGTTCCTGCGCGAGGAGCTGAATTATGTGGTGGTGGAGAGCTGGGTGGCTGCCGAGCAAGGCGTCCGGCTGCTCAAGTCCGGTGTGGATGGTCGCGCTACATTTCTGATTCACCCTGCCGAGCAGGGCGCGCTTTTTGCGGAAGATAACACTACCATCACGGCACCGGGCGTGATTCCGCTAAAGGATTCGATTCGCATCCTGAACGGATTTGGACGGCCGCTGGAGTCGATTCTACCCAAGCTCAAACACGGCTACCTGGTTGACGATGCGAGCCGCGCGCAGCAGCTGGCAGCGCAATATCCCTACGCTTACTTCCTCACGCGGGAGGGTGAGTGCTTCCACAACGCGACGGTGACTGGCGGCAAGCCGGCCAGCGAAGGTCCCCTGGCGCTGAAGCGCGAGTTGCGCGTGACGGAGAGCAGCTTGGCCAAACTAGAGACCGGGTTAGCGCAGGCCGATGAAGAAGCTTCGGCGCTGATCAAGGCAATCGAAGATCTTGCCGCGCAACTGGAGACGCGCAGCGAAGAACGGCGACTGGCCGAGCGCGACACTGCCGATCAGGGCGCGTCGCTCAAGCAGATGGATTCAGAAACACAGCGCGTGGCGCGGCGTTTCGAGGAGTGGACGGCGCAGTCCGCGCGCAACAAAGAAGCACGCGAGGCGAAGAAAGGCAATATCGACCAGAACCGCGAAGAGATGCTTCGCCTCGAAACCGAACACCGCGCAGCCGAAGCGGCGCTCGATGAACTGCAGGCGCAGTTGGCACTGCTGCGCGAGAAGCGCGAGAGCTTGCAGCAGGAGGCTGCGCAGGTAACCGCCGAACTGGCCGGCCTGGAAGAGCGCAGGCGCGGCGCAGAAGCTGCTTTCCAGCGCATCGACCGGCTCCATGCCGATTTGGTGCGCCGGGTTCAATCAATCGACCTGCAGCGGACCGAGGCAAGTGCGGAGCGCGAGCAGCGCATCAAAGAGAGCGCCGAACTTGCTCTGCGCGAAAAGGAACTGACAGCCGGACGTGCCGAGGCACTGGTGCAGGCGCAGACGCTGACTGCAGAGGCGCAGGCTCTTCGCCAGCAACTGGCGACTATGGAAGCCGAACTCAAGGGCGGGCGGGCCGCGCTCGACCAGTTACGCGAAGACCGCGCCAGCCGTTCGAGCGAAGTAGCCAGGCTCGGAGCGGAGTTGGAACACCTGGAGGCAGGCTGCCTCGCCGAAGTGAATCTTGATGCCGCCGCGTTGCGCTCCGATGCGCTTATTGAGCGTCTGGTCGGAGACCCGCTGACCGCCGAAGAAGAGACGTGCCGCGGCCTGCGCCAGCGCATCGAGCAAATGGGCCCAGTGAACATGATGGCGCTGGACGAGTACAAGGAGACCGCAGAGCGGCATGGCTTCCTCGATACGCAACGCGCTGACCTGATGGAGTCGATTGAGAACACCCAGCAGACCATCAAGGAGATCGATCAGATTTCGCGCAGCCGGTTTGACGAGGCTTTTGCCCGGATCAACGAGAATTTCGCTCTCGTATTTGCGCGGCTCTTCCAGGGCGGTCAGGCGTTCCTGCGCCTCACGGACGTGGAGAACCAGCTTGAGAGCGGCCTGGACATTGTGGCTTCGCCTCCGGGCAAAAAACTGCAAAATGTGCTGCTGCTCTCCGGAGGAGAAAAATCCTTGACCGCGCTAGCCCTGCTGGTGGCCATCTTCCAATTCAAGCCCAGCCCCTTCTGCGCGCTCGACGAAGTGGATGCGGCACTGGACGAAACCAACGTCGGCCGCTTCTCTGACCTGATGTACGCCTTGAGCAAGGACACGCAGTTCCTGGTGGTCACTCACTCCAAGCGCATGATGCAATCGGCCGACATGATCTACGGCGTCACCATGCAGGAGCCCGGCGTCTCCAAGGTGGTCAGTGTGCGTCTGGCCGGGCGCGAGCATCAGCGCGCTACCGCGTAAAGCAGGATTGGCGGTTTGCCGGCCATTTTGCATTGACGCCGAGCCGTGTTTCGTCCTCGTCAGCCTGAGAAAACGAACAAATTATCTCAAAATCGGCTTTGGATAGAAGATTTAGTTCTCTAGATATCCAGAAACCCGCCGGAATAGTCTATAATGACCATATCGCAATCAAATAGTCATTTTTGTGACTTGGAGACTCCCCGGATGTCGAAGTTGATTCCAGCCGTGCGTCCTTCAGGTTACACTTCACAGAGAAAAGCGGTCTCTTGCCGCCGGTTACATTTCTTGCTCCAGCTGAGAGGCCCTGGACGCACTTCGCGAACAATGTCATAGCCTGGACCTGATGTGAGATCTGCCGCAATTGCATCATTTGTAATCGAACAAAGGCCAGATGCCGGGTGCATCGAGCCGTGTCCGCCAGCAGAAGGCGCACACCAATTCACTGGCGCAAAACCGGGTACCGTTAAGTAGCGGAGAGCAAAACACCATGGGGCTGAATGTATTCGATGTTGCCGTGATTGTACTGTACCTGGCCTGCGTCACGGCCTTCGGAATGCACTTTAAGAAAAAGCAGACCACGATCAAGGGCTACTTTCTTGCAGAAAAGACGATTCCGTGGTGGGCTATCTCGCTTTCAATTGTTGCCGCTGAAACCAGCACGCTGACCATTATCAGCGTGCCAGGCATGGCTTACGAGCAGGATTTCCGTTTTCTTCAATTAGTAATCGGCTACATAATTGGTCGCGTCATCATCAGTCTGCTTCTGATTCCGCATTACTTTCGCGGCGACCTGGTAACGGCCTATCAGCTTATTGAACGGCGCTTCGGGCAAAGGCTTCGTTCTCTCACCGCCGGCCTGTTTCTGTTGACCCGCGCCGCTGCGGATGGCGTTCGCGTTTTCGCGATTGCTATCGTGGTGGGCATCGCGCTGTCCGGGCTGCTGCGCGGCTATAGCGACCTGGGACGCGATGTTACGGCCATCGCTATCGTCATGATCCTCACCTTGATCTACACATTCAAAGGCGGCATGGCGACCGTGATCTGGACAGATGTGGTTCAGTTGACGGTCTATATGACCGGAACCGTGATCGGCATGTTTACCATCGCGCATCTGGTTCCGGGCGGTTTCCATGCCGCCATCGGCATGGCTGCGGACGCGGGCAAATTTCATGTCTTCCAGTTCGGATGGAACTTCTACGCAAAATACACTTTCTGGTCCGGCGTTATCGGGGGCGCTTTCCTCACCACCGCAAGCCACGGTACCGATCAGTTGATCGTTATGCGCCTGCTTGCGTCGCGCAGCGAGCGCTTTGCGAAGATGTCGCTCGTGATGAGCGGCTTCCTGGTGCTCTTCCAGTTTGCGCTTTTTCTGTTGATTGGCGCGCTGCTCTTTGTCTTTTACAAGTTGCTGCCCCCCAACGCGGTTTTTGTGCGCTCTGATCGCATCTATCCGACCTTCGTAGTCAACTACATGCCGCACGGCATCAGCGGCCTGCTTGTCTCGGCCATCCTGGCCGCGGCCATGTCCAGCCTGAGTGCTTCGCTTTATTCGCTTTCTTCCACGACCATCGTCGATTTTTACTCCAGATTCAATCCCGGCGTCAGCGAGAAACGCAAGATGTTTCTCTCTCGGATGGCCACCATTGGCTGGGGGATTGTGCTTTTTGGCCTGGCGATTGTGGTTCGTCAGAGCGGCCAAAAAGTGCTGGAGATCGGCTTGTCCATCGCTTCAGTCGCCTACGGTTCGCTGCTGGGAGTTTTCATGCTGGGCGTTCTCACGCGCCGAGCTTCTGAGAGCGGCGCCATGGTTGGAATGTTGTGCGGCTTTATTCTGAATATTTTCCTGTGGCAGTTCACCGGGGTTCCATATACCTGGTACGTGCCGCTGGGCAGCATTGTCACTTTTACCATCGGCTTTGGCGCCAGCTTCTTTTTGCGGCGAACCATGCCCGTTGAACCAGCTACGGAAGTCAGAGTATAGGAGAGTAAATGGTGTTGAGTAGTCTGAAAACGGAACGGCAAAACCGCGCCTCCTCCGATCTGGACAAGTTGAGCGCGCTGGAAATTGCCACTCTCATGAATCGCGAGGACGCCAAGGTTTTGCGGGCCGTGCGCGAGGCGCTGCCGGAGATTGCCAAGGCGATTGATGTGGTCCACAACTGCCTGGCGAAAGGCGGCCGGCTGATCTACGTCGGCAGCGGTACCAGCGGCCGGCTTGGCGCGCTAGATGCCTCGGAATGCGCACCCACCTTCGGCGTCGATCCTTCCACGGTCCAATACGTGATGGCCGGCGGCGAACGCGCTCTGGCCAACGCCACCGAGGCCAGCGAAGATTCATCCCAATTGGGCAAGAGCGACATGGCTGCCCGTAAACCCGGCAAGAAGGATGTAGTTGTAGGCCTGGCGGCCAGCGGCCGAACGCCCTACACCATTGCGGCCTTAAAATACGCTGCTAAAAAGGGCGCCGCTACAATAGCGATCATTTGCAACAGAGGCTCGGAGATGGCCCGTGTGGCGCAGATTGCCATTGAGGCCGAGGTCGGCCCTGAGGTTCTAACCGGTTCCACCCGTCTCAAGGCCGGCACCGCGCAAAAGCTCATTTGCAATATGCTCACCACCGGCGCCATGGCGCGTTTGGGATATGTCTACGGCAATCTGATGGTCCACCTTAGACTGAAGAATGAAAAGCTCGTCGAGCGCGGAATTTCCATCGTGCAGCACGTCGCGAAGGTAAACCGTGCCGTTGCGCTGGCCACTCTGAAGACAGCCGATATGAAGCTCCCCGTGGCGCTGGTGATGCTCTGCGCCAAGGTCTCCAAGACAGAGGCTGTGCGTCGTCTCAAGCGCGCTCAGGGCAGCATCCGCAATGCGATTGAAGCATAGAGGGCCGATCTCTCTTTTGAATGCAGTTTGCCCGCAGCCCGCAGGACAGTTACAAGTTGGGTTGTGCGTTCTTTCGAGCCTTGATCTGCTTACAGATATTCCACTCTCGCGTAGCGTCTTCGGAACGGCCGAGAATTCTATAGGCTTTTCCCAGTACGAAATGAGCCTCATCGAAACCGGGATCAACTTCAGTCGCTTTCTCGAGCGGCTTCAGAGCGTCTTTGGGCTCATTCAACGTCAGATAGCATTGACCCAACTCGAAAAGGGCATCCCGGTACGATGGATTTACCGCTATCGCTTCAATGTAAAAGGGGATAGCAAGGGCCGGTTCCTCCGCCTCGCGCAGTATCCTGCCAACCATGTAGTTGGAGATGGGATCATCTGGATGTCGGCTCAATTCCTGCTTGAACTCTGCTTCAGCCTCCGGTACTTTATGTTCTCTGAAGTTGATCAGGCCAAGGCTTGAATGAACCGCGGGAAAATTCGGATCCGCAGCAAGAACCGCTTGAAACTCTTTGAAAGCGTCTTCCTCCTTGTATTCCACGTCAAAAGCCATGCCCAGCATGAAGTGCGCCTCCGGCGAGCCGGGGTCGACGGCCATAATCCGTTTGAAGACCTGCGTCACCCCTGTGTAATTTTTTGCTCTCCAATAGGCCTTTCCCAAAATATCGAGAGTGGGAAGGTCTCTCGGTTGCAAGCGGCTTGCGCGCTCCAGGTAATCGGCGGCTGCGCCGAATTGGTCTAGCGCGAACAGATCGAGGCCGGTCATGTCGAGCGATTGAAATGTCGGTGTAGATTCAGAGAAAGACTCCAGCAAAGGTAGCGCCTGTCTATAACGGTGCGCTCTGAAGTACGCAACGCCAAGATTCCTGCGGGTAATTGGGTCATCTTTTCTTAGCTTCAAGGCCTGTTGGTAGAGAGAAATAGCTTCCTCGTCTCGACCCTGCCTGGCAAGCGAAATTGCAAGATTATTCATGAGCTCTACCGAGCGGGGAGCAAGGGCAAGAGCACGGCGAAAGGATTTTTCCGCGGCGGCATCGTCTCCTTGCTCCAGGGCGCGCGATCCTTGCGCTACCCAGCGAGTGAACTCCTGTTGCGCAGTTGCGCTTTCTTGCGGAGTTCCCTGAGCCCTGTCCAGATTCCAAAAGCCGGAGGAAAAGAAGAAAAGAGATAACAAGCAAAGAGGGATCGTAGAACCGGTGGCATTACTTCGCGTTGTCCTTTGCAGGTGTTCAGTCATCGCGACAGGCTAACGAATACCATAAATCGGCCACGACGGACAATATTCGGGATTAGAGGACCACGTGCCCCGCGCTCCTTGAAATGGACGATAGTCGCATCCGTTTCAGTTGCGCCGATATTGCGGGCCGGGCCTGCACACCGCCTGAATGCATCGAAAATCAATCAGGATTCCGATCAAGAAGGCGCAGATCAATCGCATTCATCGATGGTGCCTGAGACTATCCAAAAAACGCAAATTTGCCCACAATCTCAAATGTCCTCGCAGTTTCCGCACGATATTGCCATGCTTTCGTGCGCTCTGCAAGATTGAGCAAAATCGAGTAATACGCTCAACACGAAACACCGGAATCTGTGAATTCATGAACATTCTAACCTCGTAAGCCAATGATTCTATTACAGGATAGGAGCAAGATGGTTACGATTCAATTTTCTGCTTGACTTCTAAAGTAGTTTATGTGACATTCATTTGCAATCAGGCGCGAACCCTTGCGGCGAAATCGATCTCGTCGGCAAGCTTGCGGGTAGCTCTGGAAGAGAGGAAGAAAGCAAACCATCCAAGAAATTTCACGTGGAAGTCAAATTCATGCGAGGAGATTCAGGATGCCAGAGAAAAGGTTTTATGTAGCAGCACTCATGGTTTTTCTAGTGGCGTGTTGCACAGTTGTAATGCATAGCCAAGAGCTCCAGGGTACTATCAACGGCACAATAATGGATAGTACTGGAGCAGTTATCCCCAACGCTTCGGTGACGATCGTGCAGGCAGGCGGCACCATCGCACCCCGCACCATCACGACCGATCAGCACGGCAGCTACACAGTAACCAACCTTGCTGCCGGCACCTACACAGTCACGGTGACTGCAGCGGGTTTTGAGACCTACAAGGCGACCAATGTAGTCCTCTTTGTTTCGCAGACGCGCACAGTCGATGCGAGACTCCACCTCGGCAAGGTCAGTTCTACGGTGACGGTTGCAGAAAACGCCGAAACCGTTGACACTACCACCAGTTCCGTGGAAGGCACGGTTTCCGGGACTCAGGTGCGCGAGCTGCAGTTGAACAATCGCAACATGCAGCAATTGGTCGCCTTGCAGCCCGGCGTAGTCAGCGGCTTGCCCGACGATGCCGGCTTCGGCTTGAGCAACGTAACCACTCTGGCCGTGAACGGCGTTCGTGCCACGGCCAACAACTGGACCGTGGACGGCGCCGACGTGAACGACAGCGGCTCTAATGCCACACTGCTCAATGTACCCAGCGTCGATGCCATACAGGAGTTCACTCTGGAAAGAAGCAGCTACGATGCCGGCTTCGGACGCAGCGGCGGCGGCCAGATTGTCGCGGCTACAAAGTCCGGAACCAGCTCGTTCCATGGCGACGCGTACGAGTTCGACCGTAACACGGATTTCAACGCCAACTTTTACTTCAACAAGCAGGATAGCCCTGTTCAGCCGCGTCCCATCGAGCACTACAACAACTACGGCTTCACCATCGGCGGCCCTGTTTTCATTCCCGGTAAGTACAACACAAGCAAGGACAAGCTTTTCTTCTTCTGGTCAGAGGAGTGGCGCAAGGTCAGTGCGCCCGCGTCGGCCACATTTATCGTGCCCACGACGGCTGAATTGGGCGGAGTGTTTCCTGGCAATGTGACAGCAGATGAAAACGCAACGCAGGCGGGATTAGATTGCGCGACCTACAATGCCGTCGCCAATACGACCACTCTGAACCTTACGACTCCCGGTTGCGAGAGCAAGAACGCAGCCGTGTACATGACAAACATTTATGACAAGTACCCTTCGAACGTCCCAACAATCCCTGACGAATACACCGCGGGCTATTCGTCGCTGGCAAACACACGCGAAGATTTGATCCGCGCCGATGCGCAGATCAGCGAGAAGGTGCACTTCTTCGGGCGTGCCATGCGGGATGAAACGCCAGAGAATTTTCCGTTGGGCCTTTTCTACGGGGCCGATTTCCCGGGCGTAGCAGGATCCGCAGTGAACGCTCCCGGAGATAACG
>JBAPYY010000501.1:0-2165 GCA_049284975.1 Occallatibacter sp. | reverse complement strand
CCATAACGGTGCAATCGTGTTCGTAGAGCCCCTTGCGCAGCAATTCCAGCATGCGCGGTTCGTCTTCGATGATCAGGATTCGCATGGTTTCAGTCTCTCTTCAGCGTAAACGCGAGGCTGGGACGAGCGCGGATTCGTGCGATCAATTTCATCGCTCATTCACATTGGCATGGATTTCCCTACCTTAGGAAAGATTCACTGGATCGTTAACGGGTCTTTAATGAGGCCGCCTAGATTCCTTCCTAGAGCCAACTGGAGGGCGACACGGATTTTGCAACCGTGCCTCCGACGGCACGAGGAGACCGATATGAGACGCTTGTCGCTTTTATTCGCCCTGCTGGTGTTCATCTGCGTGCAAACCTGCTGGAGCCAGGCAGGAAAGAGCACCCTCACAGGCACCGTCGTAGACAACTCTGGCGCAGTTCTGAAGGGAGCGCGCCTGGAACTGAAACCGCTGAAACTGGTCAGCGAGACCAACGCCGTCGGCGAATTTATCTTGCCCGAGGTTCCGGCTGGAAGTTACACGCTGTCAGTCTCTTTCGTAGGATTCAAGCCTAAAGATACAGCCGTTGATCTGGTTGCGGGCCAAATCAAAAACATCGAGGTCAAGCTCGGCGTCGCCTCCGCGAGTGAAGATATAGAGGTTGTTGCCGAGCGTGTCCATGGCGAAGCGGACGCCATCAACCAAACCCGCATGGCGGACAATCTGGTGCAGGTGCTTCCCGCCGAAGTGATTGTCAGCCTGCCCAACGCCAATGTCGCCGACGCCATTGGTCGCATGCCTTCCGTCACTCTCTATCGCATCGAAGGCGAAGGAGTTTATGTCCAGGTTCGCGGCACCGAGCCTCGTCTGACCAATATCACCGTAGACGGTATTACGCTACCGGCCCCGGAGCCGACAGTCCGCCAGGTGCGTCTTGACGTGATTCCCTCCGCGCTGGTTGACGCAATCGAAATCAACAAAACCCTCTCGGCAAACATGGATGCCAACGGCATCGGCAGCTCGATCAATCTGCGCACCAAGACCGCTGGTGAAGAGCCAACCATCGATCTCTTCGTCAAGGGCGGCTATACGCCAATTATGAATGGCCGCGCCGTCGCCCTGACGGGCGGAACATATGGAAAGCGCTTCGGAGTGAACAAGAAACTTGGCATTCTCTTTACCGGATCGTTTGACTACAACGGCCTGGGCATCGATAACATTCAGCCGGCGCTTGATCCGTTCTCCACCTTTGCCCAGCCCTTCTACGACGACAACACGATTCGCCAATATCGTTACTATCGCTATCGCGATGGTTTTTCCGGAAGCGCCGATTACAAGCTCAGCGAGAAGACCAGCTTCTTTGCGCACGGCCTCTACTCCGACCTCAAAGACTGGGGCGATAAGTGGTACTACGAGCCGGTTTCAAATCCGCTTCCTTCCACAGGCGGAACTCCCGCCACCAAGCTCCAGGCGCCCAAGTTCTACACTTCCAGCAAGCGCCCCAATGCCTCTGCGGGCAGCATGAACGTCGGCGGAAGGCACATAGAGAATAATTCATGGTTCACCTGGCAGGTTTCGGCCTCGCGCTCCTATGAGGTTGATTCGGCAGGCAATCCCAAGTCCGATTTCTCATGGAATACTACGAAACTAGACTGCAACTTCAGCCCGTCCGCGCAGACGAGTCTGTATGAGCCGCACTTCGGAAGCTGCGACGGTCCTGACTCGCCACTGCAAAACGCCGCCGATTGGTCCTTCAAGGACATGACCATCTCCACAGGCTTGGTCTCTCAACTCGACCTGACCGCGGCCGCCTCCTATGCGCGCAATTACACACTTCATGGGCACTTCGGAACCTTCGAGGCGGGCTTCAAGATCAGCAATGCGCACAAGACCCAAGACTCGACGGAGACGGTCTACGACGGCTCTGTGAACGCGTTGCCGAATGAAACCATGAGCCAGTTGGAGAGCGGCTTCGACAACCACAACTATTTCAATGGCGACTACTTCGGCGGAAACTTCGGACCCGTGTCGGACTTTAACAAGGTTGAGAACTGGGTGCTAAGGAACCTCTGAAAATCGTCGAGTTATAAAACCTGCAAGGCTGTTTTCTCGCCACATCCGCTCAGAATCAGCTGATATCGCGGTTCTCCTGTGGCGTTTTCGTCCGCCGGAGGCGCATTTG